>JACRAG010000088.1 GCA_016213455.1 Anaerolineae bacterium
ATCCCCACCGCCAGCGGCGCGGTGCTTTTTGACCCTGGTTACACCTCCAACCCGCTGGTTTTCTGCGGCTGCCTGGGTATCGCGCCGGTGGGCTCGCATCCACGTACGCCCTTGACGGGGGACCGGGTGATTGTGATCGGCGGGCGCACCGGGCGGGACGGTTTGCGCGGCGCAACTTTTTCGTCCATGACCATGGATGCCCAAACCGGAGAGGTGTCCGGGGCTTCGGTGCAGATCGGCGCACCGATCACCGAAAAGGGATTGGTCGAAGTGATTGTGCGGGCGCGCGACGAACGCCTGTATCATGCGGTCACCGACTGCGGTGCAGGCGGACTCTCTTCGGCGGTGGGTGAGATGGCTTCCGAAACCGGCGCGGCAATATCCCTGGACGATGTGCCCTTGAAGTATCCTGGACTGGCTCCGTGGGAGATCTGGCTTTCGGAAGCACAGGAGCGCATGGTGCTGGCGGTTCCGCCAGAAAACCTGGGGCGCATGAAGGAATTGTGCGCCATCTTCGATGTTGAATTGACCGATATCGGCGTGTTTACCGATCATCACCGCCTGGTGATCACCCATCAGAACCGGGTGGTGCTGGACCTGCAGAACGCATTTTTACACGATGGCATCCCACAACGGCAGTTAAAAGCGGTCATCCCGGTCAAGCCGGCAGTGGAAGCAGCGTATGACTGCTCACGCGGCGCATACAGTGATCGCGACGACTATGCCGAAGCGCTGCTGGGACTGCTTTCTCATCCCAATATCGCTTCCAAAGCAGAGGTAATCCATCTTTATGACCATGAGGTGTTGGGTGGCACGCTGGTCAAACCATTGACCGGTGCGCAAAATGATGGGCCATCGGATGCCTGCGTGCTGCGCCCGCCTGGCTCTGTCGGCTTGAAAGCGCTGGCGCTTTCCACCGGGATCAATCCTGAATATGGCAAACTGGACGCTTACCGCATGGCAGCTGCCGTGATCGATGAGGCGGTTCGTAATGCCGTCGCGGTGGGCGCTAATCCACGCCAGGTGGCGTTGTTGGATAATTTTTGCTGGGGAGATCCCAAACGACCTGAGACCATGGGGAGCCTGCTGGAAGCGGCGCGCGCCTGTTATGAGACTGCCCTGCTGTTCGGCGCGCCGTTTGTGTCCGGCAAGGACTCGTTGAACAACGAGTACCTGGCGGCAGATGGACTGCGCCATGCCATTCCGCCCACTTTGTTGATCTCCGGATTGGGCATGTTGGAGGATTACCGGCAGGCGGTGACCATGGATTTGAAACGCGCCGGAAACCGGCTTTACCGGGTGGGTTATTTTGACCCGCGCCTGGGCGCCAGTCATTACCGGTTGTGGGCACGCCCCCTGTCAGCGTATGACGCTGAAGTTCCCCCGCTGCGGCGCGAAACCCCGGCGGTTTACCGGGCGCTGCACGCCGCGATGACTTGCAGCCTGGTTCGGGCGTGTCACGACCTTTCCGAAGGCGGATTGGGCGTAGCCGCAGCTGAGATGAGCCTGGCAGGCCGCCTGGGTGTGCATTTGCAGATCGGGGCCGGCGAGTTGTTGTGCAACCTGTTCGGTGAAACGACGGGGTGCCTGTTGGTTGAGGTGGAACCTGAGAACTGCCCGGCATTTGAGTCCGGATTTGACGGTCTGCCATTGGAAGCGGTGGGTGAGGTGTCGGCTGACGGATGGTTTGTGGTCAATGCGGAGGGAAGGCGTGTGATTGATCTGCCGGTGGATGCATTGGTGAAAGCATGGAATCGCTCCGATAAGGAGGTACGATGAAGCCGCGCGTTTTGATCATTCATGCGACCGGGACCAATCGTGACCTGGACGCAGCTGCTGCCATTGAACTTGCCGGCGGTGAACCGGTGATCCGGCATATCAACCAGCTGCATGCAGAGCGGGACCGCTGGGCGGATTACCGTATGCTGGTGGTTCCGGGGGGATTTTCCTACGCCGATGCCCTGGGCGCCGGACGTTTGATGGCACTGGATCTGACCGCTTACTTCCGCGATGAAGTGCTGCAGTTTGTGGAGGCAGGCAAACCGGTGATCGGCATCTGCAATGGTTTCCAGGCGCTGGTCAAAGCGGGCGTGTTGCCCGGACGGGCTGATCTGCAGGCAACGCTGACGCACAACCGGCAGGGCCGGTTTGAGTGCCGTTGGGTGCGCTTGAAACCCGTGTCTACCCATTGTGTTTGGACGAGCGGAATGCAAGAGACGCTGGATTGTCCGATTGCGCACGGTGAAGGGCGCTTTGTGCTGGCGCAGCCGGATGGTCTGTCTTTGCTGAGGGACGCCGGGCAAATCGCCCTGGTTTATGCCGCACAGGATGGCGCTGCGGCTGGCGGGCATTACCCGGACAATCCCAATGGATCGTTGGGCGACATCGCCGGCGTGTGCAACCCGGCAGGGAATGTGCTGGGATTGATGCCGCATCCGGAGAATTATCTGTTTCCACACCAGCACCCGCGCTGGGCGCGCGGCGAACAGGGCGGGCTGGGTTTGACCCTTTTTCAAAATGGTATGAAGAGTATTTGAGGAATGGATCAGCATGGATGAAAAAACCTTGATATCCCTATTGCCGATGGCTTTTCAGTCAGCTCATCTCAATCTGTCGGGGCGCGAGTCGGGTAAAGTGCGCGATTGGTACCCGCTGCCGGATGGCAAGCGACTGATCATCACCACAGACCGGCTGTCCGCTTTTGACCGGGTGCTGGCATGCGTGCCGTATAAAGGGCAGGTGTTGAATCAGTTGAGCAACTGGTGGATGCGGTCGAGTGAAGATATCCTGCCCAATCACCTCATTTCTGAGCCGGATCCCAATGCAGTAATAGTGGAGGAAGCCCGGCCGATCCTGGTGGAGGTGATTGTGCGCGGTTATATCACCGGCGTGACCTCGACGGCCTTGTGGTACCGCTATTCGCTGGGCGAACGCAATATTTACGGATATACCTTTCCGGAGGGGCTGCACAAAAACCAGGCGCTGCCTGCCCCCATCATTACCCCCACCACCAAGGGCGGTGCAACCGGGCACGATGAGCGCCTGACCTGCGCTGAAGTGGTGGAACATGGCCTGCTGGATGCCCTGACCTGGGAATATGTGCAGGCGGCGGCGCTGCGGCTTTTTGCACGCGGGCAGGCTGTTGCCGATCAAGCCGGTTTGATCCTGGTGGACACCAAGTACGAGTTTGGCCTGTCGAAGACCGGCAAGGTTGTTTTGATTGACGAGATCCACACGCCGGATTCCTCACGTTTCTGGAAGAAAGAAACCTATCAGCAGCGATTAGAGCAGGGTGAAGAGCCTGAGAATTTTGATAAGGAATTCATCCGCATGGCGTACACCGAACGCGGTTTTCGCGGAGATGGAGACGCGCCGGAAATGCCGGAAAGCCTGTGGGCTGCAGCGGCGTTGCGCTATATCACCATTTATGAACGGCTGACCGGGCAGCCCTTCGTCCCCGGCGTATACCCGGTGGAGGAGCGGCTGGCTGCGATGGAACAGTTGGGAGGGTTGAAATGAAAAAACCACTGGTTGTCATCTTGATGGGTTCACGCGCTGATGAAGCTCACTGCCAGAAAATTGCCGAAGCTGCGCGTGCCTACGGCCTGGAGGTGCATCTGCGCATCGGCTCTGCGCACAAAACCCCCGCACATGTCAGCGCCCTGCTGGCAGCCTATGAGGCTGACCCGCGCCCCAAGGTCTACATCACCGTGGCGGGACGCAGCAACGCCCTCTCGGGTTTCACAGATGGGTCTGTCAGCGCGCCGGTGATCGCCTGCCCGCCGCCTTCCGAAGCGTTTGGCGGCGCAGACCTGTATTCATCCATCCGCATGCCTTCCGGGATCGCCCCAGCCGTGGTGCTGGAACCGGTTAACGCCGCTTTGCTGGCGGCGAAAATCCTTGGCCTGACATCCGAGTCCGTTCAGGCAGCAGTCAAACACAGCCAGGCGCAGCAGGGAGAGAAGATTTTGGATGACGACCGTGTGCTGATGCAGGCTGAGCACGAGAAAGGATATCACTACGATGCGGATTGATGACCGACCGCATGAGGAGTGTGGCGTCATCGGCATCTTTGCTCCGAACGAAGATGTGGCGCGCATGGCTTTTTTTGGCCTGTATGCGCTGCAGCATCGCGGTCAGGAAGCCGCCGGCCTGGCAGTGTCAGACGGACGGACGATGCGCTTGCACAAGGACATCGGGTTGGTGTCACAGGTGTTTAAGCCGGAGTCGCTGGCGCCCATGCGCGGCGATTATGCCATCGGGCATACGCGCTATTCCACCACGGGATCGAGTTCAGCCAGCAACGCCCAACCGTTTATGATTGAGACGATCTACGGGCCGCTGGCAGTGGCGCATAATGGCAACCTGATCAACACCGGCGAATTGCGCCACGATTTGCTGCGCCGCGGTATTGGCTTGCAGGCGACCTCAGACTCGGAAGTGATCACTTTGATGCTGGCTGGCTCGGAAGGCGCCACCTGGTTGGAGCGCATCCAGAACCTGATGCCGCGCTGGCAGGGGGCATTCTCGCTGGTCATTTTGACGTTAAACGGCGTGTTCGCGGTGCGCGACCCGTGGGGTTTCCGCCCGTTGAGTGTGGGGATTTTACCGCACGGCGGACATGCCTGCGCTTCAGAGACCGGTGCGCTGCGCACGTTGGGCTGCCAGGCGATTCGCGAGGTGCAGCCAGGCGAAGTGGTAGCTTTGAGCAGCAATGCGCTGACCGTTAAACAGGCGGTCAACCCGGTCAAACCGCTGGCACGCTGCACTTTTGAGCACATCTATTTTTCCCGCCCAGACTCGTTCTGGGATGGTCGCAGTGTGCACCAGGTGCGCCAGCGCCTGGGACACGAATTGGCGCGCGAAAGCAGCATCAGCGCAGATGTGGTCATTCCCGTACCAGATTCCTCCATCCCGGCTGCCATCGGATATTCGGCGCAAACCGGAATTGCATATAATGATGGTTTTATCAAGAACCGCTACATTGGACGGACTTTCATCGAGCCGACTGATTCGCTCCGCAAGCAGGGCGTGGCTTTGAAGTTCAACGTCATCAATGAAAACGTGCTCGGAAAACGCGTGGTGATGATCGATGATTCGATTGTGCGCGGCAATACCACCGGGCCGCTGATCCGCCTGCTGCGGGATGCCGGTGCGACCGAGGTGCATGTGCGTATCACCTGCCCGCCTATCGCTCATCCATGTTACATGGGGGTGGATATGGGCATGTATGAGGATTTGATTGCCCACCAGATGAGCGTGGATGAAATTTGCGAGAAAATTGGCGCGGATTCGCTGCATTTCCTCTCTTTGGATGGGATGATGCGCGCGATTGGGCGGACGGACGGTTATTGCAATGCGTGTTTCACCGGAAGATACCCAATCTCGGTGGATTACGCCAGCGTCAA
>JACRAG010000089.1 GCA_016213455.1 Anaerolineae bacterium
ACCATAGGAGGGAAGCCTGAGCATGCCAGCCAAGCGGGAGCCTTTGATGTGATCGTCATAGGTGTTCGATCCCAGATTTACCGTCTTTTCCTGGTTGGTATGGTTGACCACAATCAAGATTTCTTGGGAACCTTTCAAGCGGCGCGAGACTGTTACGCCGGCTGGCGCTTCCAACAGTTTGGAAATGCCGGCGACCTGGGCTACACGGTTGATGAAAGCGGATTGTGAAGCGTCGTCCAGATATGCGCCGCAATAGTAGAACATCCCGGTTTTGGCTGCCTTGACGGTGATGGCAGGTTGTCCGGAGAGGAGTTCGTTGTTGCCTTCGTATTTGGCTACCATCAGCGTGTTGCTCGTATCCACCACCTTGAGAACCTCGGCCCAGGTGCGCGAAACGCCATCGAACCAGTTGCCCTTGACTGGTACATCTTCGTTCATCGCATAGTATTCATTGACTTCAACCCCCGCCAGCGAAGTCAATGTGGAGGGTTGGCGCTCGGAGAACAGAACATTGTCACGGTTTTTCATTGCACAGCGCGGGGTTAATATCAGATATCCGCCGGCTTCAACGAATTCTTTGAGATTTGCGAAGCGGTTTTCATCCATGAGCAGAAGCGCGGGGGCAATCACCAGTTTATATTCTTTGAGCGGCAGGTCGGGTGAGACGATATCCACCGGAATGTTGGACATGGCCAACGGCCGATAATAATGCTGCAGATGAGCCACATAGTCGAAGTCTTTGTGATGCTTCTGCCATTGAATGGCCCAGCGGCTCTCATAATCGTTGATAACCGCAGCCCGAGAACGGATGGTTGAACCAGCCAGCAGCGTGGATACTTTTTTGATGTCCGCGCCAATTTTGGCGGCTTCTTCATAGAAAGGGCGGGGCTGACCGGATTGGTCGATCAAGGTGCCGTGCATCTGTTCCTGACCACCCAAGGCCGAACGCCACTGCCAGTAGAGGATGCCATCTGCCCCACGTCCGATGGCCTGAAATGCCATGGTGCGTGCTTCACCTTTGTATAGCGGATTGTTCACTTTGGACCAGTTGACTGTGCCCGGCTGTGTTTCCATGACCCAGAAATTTTTGCGCTTGAAACCGCGGGTCAGGTCATGGGTGGAATTGGTGAAGTAGGGGTCATTGTGTCCACTGCCCACATACCAGTCCCAACTGACCAAATCCAGATCGGCAGCCATATCATAATGATCCAATCCGTCAAACCATCCCATGAAGTTGTGTGTGATCCAGACCTCAGGTGCCAGGTGGGGCCGGATCAAGTCTATCTGCAGCTTCTGAAATTCACGATAACTCTGGGTGACGAAGCGTTTCCACTCGAGCATCAAAGAGGGATGATGTGGGCCAATGGGTATGGGGATTTGTTGCCAGGCTGAATAGGTCTGGCTCCAGTAGGCGGTTGTCCAGCGCCGGTTCAGTTCGTCCAGGGTGCCATATTTCCGGGCAAGATAATCCTGGAAGCGCTTGCGACAGGTATCGCAGTAACATACACGCCCGAACTCATTATCAATTTGCCAGCCGATGACATGCTGGTTGGGTCCAAACCGCTCTGCTAATGCGCCCACGATCCTGGCGGTAGCCTGATGATACTCGGGTGAATTGACACAATAATGAACCCGGTTGCCAAATTGGACTTTCCTGCCATTTTCATCGATGGGTAGGATATCGGGGTGTTCGGTGATCAACCATGCGGGAGGCGCCGCTGTGGGGGTACCAAGAACGGTCTTAATGCCGTTGACTGCCAGCTTCAGAATGGCTTTCTCCATCCAGTCCAGGTTGAATTTGCCTCTGGCAGGTTCAAACGTGGACCAGGCAAATTCACCCATGCGCACAACGGTGAAGCCGGCGTCAAGCATGAGTGGAATATCCTGATCAACCCGATCCTCGGGCCAGTGTTCAGGGTAATAAGCAGCGCCAAAATGCAGCATTTGAGAAGCTGGAGATGAATCGGTCATGGGAATACCTCACGGTTAAGCAGAATGAAGTTCCAGAGTTACTTTTTGCAAGGTCATATTGTAATCGTCGAACGAACCGGACGACACCATCAACAGGGTGAGACCGTCAGGGCTGATCCATTTGGTGGGGAAGTTGGGCTGGTAATCTCCATAGGTTCCCCAGTTATCATCTGTATGGAAAAGCGACCAGGGTCCCCAGGGTTCCGGGGCTTCAAACAGAGTCAGTTGCGAGCGCAATGCGCTTTGAGGCCATCCTCCAGGCGTATGATAGGGACGGGGGACGCCATTTTCATCGATGAAGGAATAGTTACCCATCAAGTAACGCCCAATGCCTGGATTATAAACGATGTGGTTTTCACCTGTCATGCGGGGATATGTGAAAATTGCCTTTGCCCGGGACTCATCCGAAGACCAAGAAGGCGCACCATCGTTAGTTTGACCGGCAAAAAATTGCCAGGCAGACCGGTTGAGCAGTTCATGCCATGGAACCCGGCCTAATAACAAATAATCAGCATTTTCCCAATAACTTCCGCCGTCTTCTCCAGCAGCGAAACTGGCATAGACGAATTCATCACGCGCACCGGCATAATCTTTGCCAAATTGAATGAAATGCGGGGAAGCAAGGCGACCAGTAAAAAAGTCCAGGCCGGTAACCGGATGATTCCAGGTCTTTCCATAGTCATATGACGTGATGATCCACGAGGAAATGTTGTGCTGGCGGTTGAAGGATGGATTGTCGCCATAGTTATGGCGTTCCACGGCGAAATATAGCACCCCGTGGATTGAAAGCAGGCTGGCTGGTTTGACGCCGTTCCTGGGATGGAGATCGGGGCG
>JACRAG010000011.1 GCA_016213455.1 Anaerolineae bacterium
GAGGCTGCCCGTTTTCAGAGCAGCCTCCAGCTTCTCGTGGTCTGGATCAGGAGAGGATGAGCGGGATGCCGTTGATCAAGCCGAAGACCAGCGCCGCCAGCGCGACCAACACAAAGATTGGGCGCACCGGGCTGTTTTCGTTGATCACGGATGCCCAGGCGGAGAGCGCCAAACCCACCGCGAAGATGAGCACACTCAACTGGAACTGGTCGGCTTTGTTGCCGTGTTGCTGGGCTTCTTCAAATTTGGTCATGGCTTCGTCGTACCAGGTGTCGGCGTCCGTGTACATGGTGGTGTAGTACGCATCGTCAAACGGGCCGTCGGGGCGTTCCATGCTGGCGGTCAGTTCATCGGAGAAGCTGTCCTTGTAATATTGGGTCAGGTCTTCGTCCTTGTCGCTGTTGATGTAATAGCCGTCAAACATGGTGTAGTCCTGGATGATCTCCTGGTTCACGCGCAGGAACTCGGTGTTCGACTCGGAGAGCAGTTTCTGGCCCTCCACGTTGGCGTCGGATTCGGCCGAGTCAGACAGCGCGCCCAGGTAAGCTGCACCGGCAGCCAGCACGCTCAACAGGGCTACCAGCAAGCCCATCAAGATTTCGGATTTGAGCACATTCAGGATGGATGAGGATGGTTTGGTCGATGCTACGCTCATACAGAGATACTCCAGTTGAAAATATTTTCAAAGAGTGTAGTGCATCACAGGATTAATTGGACGTAAAAGTTTGATTCTTAACAGGATTGCAAGGGCCAGGGTGGGTGACCATCTACAGCGGGGGTGTCGCCTGGGGAGAGATCGCCACGCGATGACATGGAATTGTCTCTTCGTAGGGTGCGTTGCTTCAACGCATCATCTTCTCATGGCAGATCAAGATGGTGCGTTGGCCCAAAGCGGCCAACACACCCTACGAAGACTCGCGGTGACATGCTGGGTAAAGTGGCGAAGCAACCCCCGACTCGGAGGGTTGCACATTGGGAGATCGCCACGCGATGACATGGAATTGTCTCTTCGTAGGGTGCGTTGCTTCAACGCACCATCTTCTCATGGCAGATCAAGATGGTGCGTTGGCCCAAAGCGGCCAACACACCCTACGAAGACTCACGATGACATGCTTGCTGGATAATGTGGCGAAGCAACCTCCGACTCGGAGAGTTGCACAGTGAGAGATCGCCACGCCTCCCGAGGGGGGATATTCCAACGATCGTTTGGTTATTGCGGGATGGGGCTTATTCGGGTTTGTCGTCTTCGGCGGGCGCAGACAGATTGGCGGCTTTGACCGGCGCATGGGGTTGAGCGGCGGGGTTGGCTGCCGCCAGCGCAGCCGCTCTGGCTTTTTCTTCTTCGAGGCGTTCTTCTTCGATCCAGCGCCGGTTGAAGATGCCGTACACAAAGACCACGGCAACCAAAAAAACGATGACCCAGGCCCAGCCCGGGATGGCGCTGAGAAATTCCATTTACCCTCGCAGACGTTTTTGGTAGATCTCGAGATCGATACGGCTGACCATGCTCAGGCGTTCGGGCATTTCATCCAGGGCAAACCAGCCGATGGCGGAGCACTTCTCCGGCTCGCGGATGACCGGCTGCCCGGTGCGGATGCGGCAGATATAGGAGGGGGAGACCCAGTGTTGTCCTTCATCTGTCAGGATGTGATCCACCACATTGAACAGCTCCAGCACCTCAATCTCGATGCCGTACTCCTCAAAGATCTCGCGCTTGATCGCATCTTCCAGGCGTTCGTTAAACTCCACCGACCCGCCGGGAAACTCCCAGCAGCCGCGCTCGTTTTTGGCTTTGGGGCCGCGTTGGGCCATAAAGAGGCGCCCCAGATCATCTACGATCAGGGCGCCCACGCCGACACCGATGTAATCCACGCCGCGTTTCATTCCGGGTTCACCGCCATTTCAAAAGCCGCCTCAATTTTACCCCGTTCCAGGTTCCACCAGTGAATTACGCCATTGGAGAGCAGGCTGGCGAGATGCACACCGTCCGGCGCACACACCAGGTCCAGCACGGCCTGGTCTTCGGGCAGCACGGCTTCCACCCCGGCGCGCTGCATGCGCCCGCCGATGAGATGCTCCACATTCAGGATTTGCACGGAGAAGGGCGTCACCGCCGCGGATTGGGTAGGCTCCCACACCGCCACCGCCACCAACCAGGGGTCAAAGACCGTGGTGGCAGCCACGTTGGTGAAGCCATTGACCCACACTTCACGGGTGGAGCGACCACTGGTCAAGTCGAAGATCGCCAGATGGTAGATGTCGTCACTGATCAGGAGCTGGTTGTGTTCCACCGAAAAATTGATCGGCGGGACGGACTGGTATTTGTTGACTTTAAACTTGAAGCGCCGCGTCCCGCTCGCCAGGTCAATGCACTGACCGCTGGCCCAATCCTGCCCGGCGATTTCACCGGAGAGGGTCACCACCAGCGAACGGTTGTCTGGCGCCAGCGCCCAGGCGTCCAGCGCCGGGTAATACCGCAGGTCGTGTTCCACGTTGACCACCTGCGGGTCGTTCAAACCCAAAGAATCGCGCAGCTCCAGGCTGAGCTTGAAGCGGTTGGCAAACGGAATGGTGCGCTGGTGGAATTGGAAGAGTTCCGTTGAGACGGCGGCGCTTTCGCGCTCCAGGCCGGATTGGGTTTCCCACAATTTCAGGCCGGCGGGGGTGTTGGTGATGAGGATGGCGCCATCGTCGGAGGTGCCGCAAAAGATGCCGGGGCAGGTACACAGCAATCGGCCTGTACCGATTTCCCACACGTCCACGGTGTTTTCGCGGGTCGAGTGAAACAGGGTATTTCCGGATGGCGAAACGGTCAACATTTTCACGGTCGCATCATCCTCCGGATTGGTTATACCATAATCCCATGCCATTTAAAAGATGAGGATGATTTATACTTTGTACTATGAAGACACTCATCCAAAATGGAACCTTGGTCACGCCTGCGGAAATGTTCACCGCCGACCTGCTGGTGGATGGCGAGCGCATCGCCCTGGTTGGTAAGAACCTGCCCGTACCGGCGGACGCGCTGGTTGTGAACGCCGCGGGCAAGCTGATCCTGCCCGGTGGCGTGGACGTGCACTGCCACTTCGATCTGCCCATGTTCGGCACGGTGTCGTCGGATGATCATTACACCGGGCACAAGGCGGCTGCTTTTGGCGGCACCACCACGGTGATTGATTTCGTTTCGCAGGACCATCCCACGCTGGAAGCCAGCCTGGCTGCCTGGCATGCGCGGGTGGGGGGCAAGGCCGCGGTGGATTACAGTTTCCATATGAATATCACCCACCTCTATCCCAGCACGCTGGCTGAACTGCCCGGCCTGCTGGCTGAGGGCATTTCTTCGATCAAGGTCTTTACCGCTTACAACAACCGCCTGCGCCTGGACGATGGCGACATCTTCCGGGTGATGCGCGCGGCGGGCAAGCTGGGCCTGCTGACCCTGCTGCACGCCGAGAATGGCGATGTGATTGAGGTGTTGACTGCCGAAGCGCTGGCTTCCGGGCGCACTGCGCCGGAGTGGCACGCGCGCACCCGCCCGGCCTGGGGCGCGGTGGAGGCGGTGCTGCGCGGGGCTTCGCTGGCGGCGCAGGCCGAAGCGCCCCTGTACGTGGTGCACATGAACGCCGCAGGCGAAGTGGATCAACTGGCTTACGCGCGCAGCCAGGGCCTGCCGGTGATGGGCGAGACCTGCCCGCAGTATCTGTTCTTCACCGAGCAGGATCTGCAGCGGGCGGATGGGGCCAAGTGGATTTGCTCGCCGCCGGTGCGCTCGCGACCCGACCAGGAGCGCCTTTGGGAGGGTCTGCTGGACGGCACGCTGCAGGTGCTGGCGACGGACCACTGCCCGTTTTACTACGACGGATCAAAACCCATCCTATATGAAGGCCAGCCGGTAGCCATTCCCGGCAAAGAGCTGGGCAAGGATGATTTCACGCGCATCCCCAACGGTTTGCCGGGGGTGGGGGACCGCCTGCCCGTCTTCTGGACGCACGCGGTCGGTTCGGGGCGCATGACCCCCATGGATTTTGTGGCGCTGACCGCCGCCAACCCGGCGCGCCTGTTTGGCCTCTACCCGCGCAAAGGCTCGCTGCAGCCCGGCGCCGACGCCGACCTGCTGGTGTGGGACCCGGACAAAAAGGTCACCTATGGCGTGGCGCATTCGCAGCAGCGCACCGACTACAACCTTTACGAAGGCTGGGAACTGACCGGCTACCCCGAACAGGTGTACCTGCGCGGCAAACGCATTGTGGACAATGAGCGCTGGCTGGGCGAGCGCGGACAGGGGCGCTTCATCAAGCGCGATGCTTTCACGGAGGCTTTTTAACCTTTGCTGGCGTTGATTCCTTCCACGCTGCTGTTACTGACCGCGCTGGTGATCTTCATTCTGCGCAGGGTGCGCCGCGGCGTGGGTGTAGCCTGGGTGGTCGGCTCGCTGGGCACGTTGTTGACCTTCGCGATCAGCCTGTTTTTGCGCTGGCGCCTGCCGCAGGAGGCTGCCTTTTCGGCCTGGCTGCCCTTCTCCGTCTTCACCGATTCGCCCATCTTTGGGCTGGACAACACCACCTGGCCTTACCTGTTTGCGCTGGCGGCGGTGGGGCTGGTGGTGCTGCTGTCGGCTTCGGCGCGTTTGAATGCCAACAGCCCGCTGGCCTGGATGGGTGTGCTGACCCTGCTGAGCATGGGCATGCTGGCGGTGCTCTCTGCCAATCTGCTCACCCTGATCCTGACCTGGACGCTGATTGACCTGCTGGAACTGGTCATCCTGCAGGCCAACTCGGGCGAACGCTCGCTGGGTGTGCAGACCGTGATTGCTTTCGCGGTGCGGGTGAGCGGCACGGCGCTGGTGATGGTTTCGGCGCTGCTGGCGCGCGGGGCGGGTGTGGCGCCCACCTTCAGCGGGCTGCCGCCCACCGCCGGGTTGTTGATTCTGCTGGCGGCAGGGCTGCGCCTGGGCGTGCTGCCGCTGCACCTGGCTGAACTGCGCACGGTCATTCAACGCCGCGGGCTGGGCACCGTGCTGCGCATGGTGGCGGCGGCTTCGGCGCTGGCGGTGTTGGGCCGCCTGCCGGGGGATGTGGTTGCCCCAAATGTGGCGCCGGCGCTGCTGGCTTTCACGTCGCTGGCGGTGCTGTATGCTGCCGCCATGTGGGCTGCTTCGGCGGATGAAATCAGCGGGCGTCCGTTCTGGCTGATCGCGCTTTCCGGCATGGCTGTGGCGGGCGTGGTGCAGGGGGTGCCGCAGTCCGGGCTGGGCTGGGGCGTGGTGTTGATCCTGGCTGGCAGCCTGCTCTTTCTCTTCTCGGCGCGGCGGCGGCCCATTCTGTTTATCCCACTGCTGGCCCTGCTGGCGCTCACCGGGCTGCCGTTTACCCCGGCATCATCGGGCTGGACGGGTTTGCTGGCTTCGCCGTTCAAGTTCTGGCAAATCCCGCTCCTCATCGCGCATGCGCTGCTGCTGTTCGGTTACACGCGCTTCGTCTTTGCCCCCGGCGAAGACCTGACGCGCATGGAGCGCTGGATTCAGGCCATGTATCC
>JACRAG010000093.1 GCA_016213455.1 Anaerolineae bacterium
CACCCGCATCTGTGCCAATGGTGACAAACGACAAAATTGCCGACTGCCAGTGGTCCTGCAGTCCGGTTTCTGAGCCAGCGAGGTTGAATTCGCGGTGAAGACGCGCCAGCACCGGTTTAATCAGGCTGCGTTTTTCTTTTAATGAGGCGCATCCGGGCAGTTCCAGATGAAGATGAAGAACCGCAATTTTCATTTCAAATTCCACCAAAAGCAGTCCACATAATTTACCCGATCTTGCGGATTGCGTCAATGAATGCGCTGCCAGCTTGATGGATCTGCGTGTAATGACATAGTCCAGGTGCGAATGGCCAAAAAGGATATAATTGATCCGATAACCACGAGACATGATAAGGAACGTGCACGAATGAATGCGAATGATGGTGGACGACCCTGGATTAACCGCAAGGAATATCCCTTTCGCAATCACTTTCTTGCTTTACCGGCAGGAAGAATGCATTATGTGGATGAAGGGCAGGGTGAGGCAATCGTGATGGTTCACGGCACGCCCACCTGGTCTTTCCTTTACCGGCACATGATCAAAGCGCTCGCGCCATCTTACCGCGTGATTTCCCCTGACCACCTGGGATTCGGGTTATCCGAAAAGCCGGTTGACTGGACGTATTTACCAAGTGACCATGCGGATAATCTGGCAGAACTGATTGCCGAACTGGGTTTGCGCGATATCACACTGGTGGTTCATGATTTCGGTGGACCGATTGGTCTTTCGTATGCCATTAATCATCCAGATCAGGTAAAGCGTCTGGTCATTCTGAATACCTTCTGCTGGTCTCTTAAAGGTGATCAAAGGTATGAAAATCCGGGGCGCATTTTCCAAAATCCGTTGGGACGTTTCATATACCGAAATCTCAATTTCTCTACAGAAGTGATGGTGCGGGCTGCTTGGGGAAAACAAAAACCTCTGACGCGAGAAATTCACCGGCACTACACCCAGGCACTAACCAGCCCGGACGAACGGCAAGGGACCTGGGTCTTCTTGCAGGAGTTGATTGGCTCCAGCGCCTGGTACCAAAGCCTCTGGGATCGGCGCGAGGTCATTCGAGACAAACCGGCGTTGATCGCCTGGGGCATGCGAGATTTCGCCTTTCAGGAAACTGAGCTGCAGCGGTGGTCGGACCTTTTTCCAACCGCAACGGTGATGCGTTTCCCGCAAGCCGGTCATTTTATTCAAGAAGAGGTAGGCGATGAACTTGCGTTGGCAATGAGCGCCTGGATGAGTGAATAAATCCATTGGTTGGGAGCGCAAATTGGGTAGAAAAACAAACGCCAGCTCTTGCTGTCCGGCGATTCGCTTCGGACGGAAAATTTTGCGCTGTGTCTGAAATCCAATCCGGCTTGGGTTGGATTTCTTCCTTGCGAATTATTAATCTGACGGGTACAATCCCTGACGGATAGAAGACTCGCTAGCCCAAAGGCTTTTGAATGACAGATGATGCTGCTTACCAGCGCGCGCTGGATTACCTTTACAGTTTCGTAGATTATAGCTTGACCCGCAACTTCCGGTTCACCGCCGAGGAGTTCGACCTGGGTCGTATGCGTGCTTTATTGGAGCGCATAGGCAACCCACAGGCGAAATATCCTGTACTGCATGTCGCCGGAACCAAGGGCAAAGGCTCAACAGCGGCGATGATTGCGCAGAGCCTGCAGGCGTCGGGGCTGCGCACCGGTTTTTACACTTCGCCGCATTTGCAGGAATATACCGAGCGCATTCAGGTTGATCGAGAGAGCATCTCGAAAGACGACCTGGTTGCACTGGTCGAGGAATTAAAACCAGCCATCTCGGCGATTGAACGATTAACCACCTTTGAGATCACAACCGCGTTGGGTTTCCTGTATTTTGCCCGAAAAGGCTGTGATGCGGCTGTGATTGAAGTTGGCCTGGGTGGACGATTGGATGCGACCAACGTGGTTGACCCATTGGTGAGTGTCATCACCTCGCTTTCCATGGACCATATGAGTGTCTTGGGCGACACACTGGAAAAAATTGCCGCTGAAAAGGCGGGAATTATCAAACCTGGGCGACCGCTTGTGCTGGCTCCCCAGCGTGAAGAGGCTCGGAGAGTCGTGCTGGCGATTGCCAAAGAACGAGACGCAGCCGTCACCGAAGTTGGACGGGATGTGCGCTTTGAACCGGTCAGCCATGCGTTGAGCGGTCAGACGTTCCGCTACTGGACCGGTAAAGGTGGAAAATCCATCTTTCAGACCTACAGCATTCCGTTGTTGGGGCTGCATCAGGTGCAAAATGCCGCGACAGCCGTGGCGGCATTGAACACAGCCAAACTTGCCGGATTGGCGGTTACAGAAGAAGGGATTGCCGCAGGATTGGCGCAGGTGATCTGGCCTTGCCGGTTTGAGCTGCTGCAAACCAATCCCACCCTGGTGATCGATTCGGCGCATAATCGCGACTCTGCGCTGCGATTGGCGCAGTCTCTGAACGATTATTTCGCGGATTGCCCGGTGATTTTGCTTTTTGGCGCATCCGAGGACAAAGATATCACCGGCATGTTCGATGAACTTCTGCCGCGCATTCATACGGTGATCGCCTCGCAATCCATCCATCCACGGGCGATGGATGCGGGTAAACTGGCGGAGCTGGCGCGGAAGGCTGGTAGAGCTGCAGAAGCAGTTGTGCCGATCGAGGCGGCGCTCGATCGGGCTTTGGTTTTGGCGGAATCGACCGGCGCAATCGTGCTGGTCGCGGGAAGTTTGTTTGTGGCGGCAGCCGTTCGGGCTGCCTGGCAAGACAGAGTAATGGAGCTAGCCCAACAGGGGGCTGTGGGATTGATTGAGGAACGAGGAAAAGGATGAAAGAAGATTGGGCC
>JACRAG010000090.1 GCA_016213455.1 Anaerolineae bacterium
GCCCTCGCTGGAGGTCAAACCCGCGCGGGTCGCCGGCGCTGCCGCCGCGTTTGAGTGCCGGGCTGTGCAGATCATCCCGGTGCCGGGCAGCAGCTACACCATGGTCCTGGGCCAGGTGCTGCGCTATCACCTGCAGGACGGCCTGCTGCGCGAGGATGGCACCGCCGATCCGTTACAACTGCATCCCGTGGCGCGCCTGGGCGGCAGCGAATACGCCGAGCTTGGTAAAATCTACCACCTTGCGCGACCCTGAAACACATCTACTCTAAAAAAAAACATCCCCTGAACCGGCTCAAGCACTGTTCCAGGGGATGTTTTTACTCAGTTCGCGGATGACCCGCGGAACCACATTGATCTTCATCAAGTCCTCTGGCGACACCCAGGTCAACTGGTACGCATTTTCCGGGCTGTTCTGCAAAGCTTCTTCGCCCCCCAGCACAGGCTCGCTGGGAACCGTCGTCACCAAAAAAGACGACTCGGGGTTTCCCATATTATCGTAAAGTAAGACCAGCCGTGCAGAAATCACCTGCAGCCCGGTCTCCTCCAGCACTTCGCGCCGGCAGGCTGCTTCGTAGGTCTCACCCTGTTCCAGCCCACCCCCTGGGAGCACGTAATACTCCCGTCCGGCCCGCCTCCGGCGGATCAGCAGCAGTTTGCCATCCCGTACAATCAAAGCCGCCGCTCGCGCGCGTCCCATGCGCTTCAGATCCTGACGATCCCGGGGTCTTCCCCAAACGCCGCCTGCAGGTAAGGATTAGCGTAGCGCGGGTAGCCGCTCAACGCCACCTCCTGCCCGTTGACTTTCAACGCCCCGGTCCAGCCGAACTCAAAAAGGCCAACGCTGGGCGACTCATAACGCACTTTCAACCCCTTCACCTGTACCTTCGCGGCGCAGATCTGCTCGACAAATAGGGCAAAACTACCCTGTTCGACGGCATGTCCCAGCTCGATCAACCAGGCCGTCTCACGCCCGTCAGCGATCACCTCGTCCGGCGCTCCGCTGCCGGTTTCACTCACCCAGCGGTATCCGGCTGGCGGGCGCAGCGCCAGCCAACCCTCACCTTTGCGTGCAAAAATCCACCCGCCGCATTCCAACGTTTCGTCAAAGGCCGCCTGGGGCAGCCAGGCATGCGTGAACAGCAGCCGGTTGGTATGGTACAGCCCGGGCGTGGTGTCGATGCGGTACAGCGCCGCCAGCACGTTGCGGTGCTGGGCTGCCCGCGGCAGACTGCCCGACCCCGTCCAGTAATTGGGCGAATCACCCTCCTTTTTCGCCGGGTGCGTGGTGAAACACACCGCTTCCGGCCCAAGGGTGGCCTGCCAGATGGACTGCTGGTCGCCGCCGTAGCCTTTGCGGTAATCCTGGGCACAGGAGAGCAGCGTGTGCGGCGTGCGGTAGGTGTAAATGTTGACTTCCTCGCGGGTGTTGCGGCACAAATCCTTCTCAGCGATGCGCGCCAGCATGGGCATCAACCGCAGCCGCCGCAGACGGTCGATCAGCTTGCGTTGTTGGGCAAAGGGTTTGAAATACAGGTTCTCCCACCAGTTCCAGGCGTCAAACAACCGGAAGGTCAGCTCCACATTGCGCGGGTGGGTGTAGGCCTCCAGGCTCAAATACACCATGCCGTCTTCCAGCGAGTCGAAACCCAACCCCCAGCGCTCCGCTTCCGCCAGGCGAATGCCCATGCGCTGCTGGTTCTCCAGCCCACCCGCCGGGCAGGTCAGCGCCACCTGCCGGATCGCCTCCGGCAGCTCAAAGCTGGGGCTGAGCGCGAAGCAGGCTGCGCTCATCGAATCGGCGCTGGAGAAGCTCCCCGTGCCGAACACCAGCTTGCACAGCGCCGAAGTCGCCTCTTCGCCCGGGTGCATCTTGGCGATTGCATAACTGCGTCCATGCGTGCTGCCAAACACACCGTTCAGGTTGTTGAGCGCAATGTCCAGCAGCATCAACTCCATCACCTGGCGCGCCCCTTCTCGGATGGCAAGATCATTGGCAAAGTCAAACAGCGCCAACAGCGCGGTCAGGTCTTCATCGTAGTACACATTGGAGAGCCATTCCGAAAAACCCGTGCGCCGGCGCAGATCCAGCCAGCGCAGAATGCGCGGTCGCGCCCGTTCCATCAATTCTTGTCCGGTGCGACCGCTGTTGCTGAAGCGCTCCTCCGGGAAAAGCTGCCCCGCCAGGTAACCGGCGGAAGCGAACAGGATTTGGTGATTTTCCGTCCAGGTGCACATCGAATCCACACCCGGTTCGTCGGGCCAATACTTGAAATTCAGAATGGAGGCGTAGATCTTTTCATACAAATGGGGACTGAGCAGCGGATGCACATTGAACTGGTGCAGCAGGCGCAGCAAAGCGTGCAGCACAAAATCGGAGCAGTCCTTGCGATGATCCACATATGCACACGCCCCAAGGAAAATGCCCTCATGCGGACGCCCACCTGTCGCGAGGCGAATCAACTCAAAATAGGGCGCCTTGAAGTTTGGCGGGGCCGGGTTGCGCAGCACATGGCTGAAATAAGCCGTCTTGCGCTCCACAAAGCTTTCCAATACGGGCTGTTGCGTGAAAGGATCAGCCTGGGCCGAGCGCGGATAGCCAGGTGGGGGATCGCCCAGCACGGTCAATCCAAAATCACGGTGCGGGCGGGTCTCGCCCTCAGGGATGTCGTAAAGCCGCGCCATGCCTCAGCCCACCAGCTCGCGCTGCAGCTCAATCGCTTCAGCGCGCATTTCGGGCGTTTCAGCCTGTCCGCTGCGGCGCGCTGCCAGCAGCGCATTCAGGCGCGCATGGCGCTGCGGCGTGAGCGGGAAGCGCGACGCGAAGAAAATTCCCACCACCAGCAGCACGGGCGGTACGAAGGCGAAGATCATACGCAGTGCCTGAATGAAGGCGTCCGGCTGCGGCTGCTCGACCAGGCGGGTCACACCGTTCACCACCTCCGCCACCGGGCGCACATACCCGGCGGCGCCAATGGCCTGCGAGACCACAAAAATCGCCAGCGCCGAGGAGAGCTTGCGCACGAACGTCACCATAGCTGAATAGATGCCCTCCCGCCGCTGGCCCGAAGCCAGTTCATCCACGTCCGGGATGTCCGGGAAAATGGCATACATCATCACCACAATTCCACCGGTGCCCACGCCGACTAAGCCGGCAAAGACATAGATGGCGAAAGCTGGGCTTGCCGGTGTGATCAACAGGCTGATGAGCATCATCACCAGCCAGATCGCCGCGCCGACAATATAGGCGCGCATTTTGCCGATGCGTTTGCTCATCACCACAAACACAGGCAGCGCCACCACCTGCACCACCAGCAGCGTACCGCTGACGTAATTGGCCTCGCTGCCGCGCAGCAGGTAATCCTTCATGAAGTACACAATCACGCTGGAAACCGTGTCGATGGCTACA
>JACRAG010000001.1 GCA_016213455.1 Anaerolineae bacterium
AGCAGGGAAATGCCGTCGCGCATCGAACCGGTGGCCTGGCGGGCGATCAGCAGCATGGCGTCTTCATCTACCTGCAGGTTTTCCTCGGCGGCCTTGAGGGTCAGGAAGCGCACGATCTCCGCCACCGGCACGCGCCGGAACTCGTGACGCTGGCAGCGCGAGAGCACCGTGGCGGGGATTTTGTGAACTTCGGTGGTGGCGAGGATGAAAATGGCGTGCGGCGGGGGTTCCTCCAGGGTTTTCAACAGCGCGTTGAAAGCCGCTGTGGAGAGCATGTGCACTTCGTCGATGATATAGACTTTGAAGCGGCCCTGGGAGGGGGAAAAATTGATCTTGTCGCGCAGGTCCCGCACGTCATCCACCGAGGTGTTGGAAGCCGCGTCGATCTCGATCAGGTCGAGGAAGCGGCCTTCGTTGACGGCGGTGCAGTGCGCGCAGGCGTCGCAGGGGCGTTGGGTCAGGTCTTCATCCAGGCAGTTGACGGCTTTAGCCAGCAGGCGCGCCGTGGTGGTCTTGCCGGTGCCGCGCGGCCCGGCGAACAGGTAGGCGTGCCCCACGCGCCCGCTCTTCACTGCGTTGCGAAGCGTCTGGATCACGTGTTCCTGCCCGATCACCTGTTCCCACAGGCGGGGGCGCCATTTGCGGTAAAACGCCTGCGACATATCTGACCTCGTTTCAGTCCTGTGCCAGGTCCGCCGGAAGCTGGAAGCGCTTCTTCTGCAGCGTGGGCAGCGGGACGCGCAAATTGTACTCGAAGATCTTGCGGTTAAGCGCCTCGAACTGCCCCTTCAGGCGGGCAAAGCGCGCGCGGCGTTCCGCCGGCGTGCCGGGGGCAAGCTCCTTTTCCAGCGCGGCGCGTTCCCGTTCGATCTCCTCGCCCAGTTCGATCCAGTCCGGGGCATAGCCGTTGTTCGCCAGCACCTGGTAAGCCAGGCGCAGATCCTCGGGGACATGGGCGTCGTCCGGCAGGTTCAACGGTTTGCCCTTGCCGGGCAGGTCGTTGAACTCCCCGCGCTGCATGGCCTCGCGAATCTTCTTCTCTGCCGGGCTTTCAAAATCGTTCATGGCAGCGTGTAGGTGGCCTGGACGGCGCCGTTGGCGTCCTTCAGGGTGGCGGTTTCGCCCGACTGCCAGACCGGCTCGGCGCGATTCCAGAAGACTTCGGCGGGCGTGTCACTGCCGACCCGGGTGTAAACCTGCACGGCCCCGTCCTTGAAGAGGATCAACTCCGGGCTGGACGGGAAGGTGTAGGCGTTGCCGTTCTGGTCTTCCAGCTTCCAGCCCGCCAGGCTCAGGTCGCCTTCACCCAGGCGGCGCACCAGCACATATTCCTGGGCCGGGTCGCCGGCGCCGATGATGGAAGCGATTTCGATCACCGGCCCATCAGAAAGCGGCGCAGGCGTACGCGTGGGCTGCAGGGTGGGCGCCGCTGTCGGGGCAGCCTGGTTGTCTGCCGGGGCGCTGACCGGTGGGACGGCGGGCGGCTGCTGGTTTTGCTTGACGCGATCCCAGATCACCAGCACCGCCAGGACGGTTGCGGCCGATACGACCACATTCAAAAACAGATAGATTAGTAAGGAATTTTTTCTGCCGCGATTGTTCATCGTGGCTTTATGATAGCATAAAAAAAAGCCGAACTGCCCAGCCCGGGAGGATTGGGTAGGGATTTGCATCAAGGATATTTGTTCTATTTTTGCTCCCTCCAAAAATAAGCATGGCGCGGCGGCTTCGCGACGACGGGGCCGAATCTGCGCCCAATGCAGCCGCAAAAAGTGCCTATAATATCCGCATGACACAAGTCCTGGTCTGCGGATTAATTAATATAGAAACCACCCTGCGCATCGAGCGCTTCCCGCTCGACTACTACCCGGTCACCTACCCATTTCATGGTGTGCGCAGCACCGTATCGGGGGTGGGCTACAACGTCGCCAAGGCGCTGACCTGCCTGGGCAGCGAGGTGCACTTTTGCTCGCTGATCGGCGCCGACTCCGCCGGTGAAAGCGTGCGTCGCGAGCTGGCGCAAGCCGGGGTGGCGGATGCGGATGTGCTCGCCAGCCTGGAGGAGACCCCCCAGTCGGTGATTTTGTATGACGGCAGCGGGCGGCGGCAGATCCACGTGGATTTGAAGGATATTCAGGAGCGCAGCTATCCGCTGGAGCGTTTTGAGGCGCGACTGCCGGGTTGTGACGCCGCCGTGCTGTGCAACATCAATTTTTCGCGCGCCCTGCTGGGACCGGCGCCCCGCCCCCCCAAGCTGATCGCCAGCGACGTGCACGCCATCTCAAGCCTGGATGACGATTACAACCGCGACTTCATGCAGGCAGCGGATGTGCTCTTCCTCAGCCACGAGAACCTGCCGGCTGCGCCGGAAGATTTTGCGCGCGAGCTGATCGGGCGTTACGGCAATGAAGTGGTGGTGGTTGGGCTGGGCGAGCGCGGGGCGCTGCTGGCGGTGCGCCGGGACGGGCACATGGTGTTTGTGCCCGCGGCGGTCACGCGCCCGGTGATCAACACCATCGGCGCGGGGGATGCGTTGTTTTCAGCCTTTTTGCATACCTACCTGCGCACGCGGGATGCATCGCTGGCTCTGCGGCAGGCGGTCCTGTTTGCCTCCTGGAAGATCGGGGTCAAAGGCGCTGCGGAGGGTTTCCTGTCGCAGGCGGAGCTGGAGCGGTTGGCGCAGGAGCGCGCCTCGGGTTGAGGCTGGGCGATGGTATGATGGAATTTTGTCATAGAAAAACCCCCCTAAAGTCTCATTGTGAAGCGGCTTTGTGCCGAAGCAATCTCGTAAAAGCTCCAAACCGCCTGTCATCGCGAAGCCCGGCAGGGCGAGGGTGGCGATCTCGTGACAGGGGTCTTGTAGGTCGGTGTCGCGGCGGGAACGGGGAACCATGGGCGTGTGCTTCATCCGCCGGGACGCCGACATCTTTGTCGTGGATGTCGGGTTTCGGGCGGAACCAGGGTTTACATGCCGTGGTTCGAACCGCCCGAAACCGCGACCTACGGGGGAACCAGAGCCTCCAAACCGCCTGACATGGCAAAGCCCGGCAGGGCGAGGGTGGCGATCTCGGCTGCGTCTACGCAGAAAATCCCGTAGGTCGGTGTCGCGGCGGGAACGGGGAACCATGGGCGCATGCTTCGTCCGCCGGGACGCCGACATCTTTGACGCGGATGTCGGGTTTCGGGCGGAACCAGGGTTTACATGCCGTGGTTCGAACCGCCCGAAACCGCGACCTACGGGGGAACCAGAGCCTCCAACCCGCCTGACATCGCGAAGCCCGGCAGGGCGAGGGTGGCGATCTCGTGGCGGGGATGGGCAAGAGAGGTTGCTTCGCCGCTTCCTGTGGAGGCGACTCGCAACGACATCGAACCCGTATGTCATCGCGAGCGAAGACCAGCAGGGCGAGGGTGGCGATCTCCAGCGAGGCAACCATCCGAGCCGGAGGTTGCTTCACCGCCTCCTGCGGAGGCATTGTGCAGTGACACGTTCTGGCGTTTGTTTTGCGCGCTTCCCAGAAAAAATTCAATTGTCAGATCGATAATGCAATCGCCTTATGGAAAAGTTTGAGAAATGAGGATGGTGCGCATTGTTTCCGGCGCGGGAGTATAATCGTACATTGCTTCTTATATGGTTTGGGTGATTGATCGCCGGAAAGACGGATTACCGCATGACCCTGGCTCCCACTTCCAATTCTGCCAAATGGCTCGCCCTCGCCGGCGTCGGCATGGGCGTATTCATGGCTACGCTGGATTCCTCCATCGTCAACATCGCCCTCCCCGTGCTCGGCCGCCAGTTCGGCATGGACACGGTCGCCCTCGCGTGGGTCATCACCGCCTACGTCCTCGCGTTCGGTGGACTGCTCCTGCTCGGCGGCCGTCTCGCCGACCGCTACGGCCACCGCCGGGTGTTC
>JACRAG010000091.1 GCA_016213455.1 Anaerolineae bacterium
TACCGGCAACGCGCTGCTGCAGCTGGTGTCTGCGGTGGTGCTGCTGGTTGGCACGTTGGTGATATTGTTCTCGATGAATGTCACATTGACGCTGATATATCTTGCCATGCTGCCGTTCATCCTGGTGGTATTCTTCCTGTTCATCCGGCAGATCATGCCGCTGTCGAAGACGGTGCAAGAACGCCTGGGCAAGATGAACACGGTGCTGCAGGAGAATCTGGCAGGCATTCGCATCGTCAAGGCGTTTGCCCGTGAGGATTTTGAGCATGACCGATTCTCAGTCTCCAACAAGAATTTGCTGGCTACCTCCATCGACCTGCTCAAACTCTTTTCGACCTTCTTTCCATTGATCTTCCTGGTAGCCAACCTGGGCACCGTGGCGGTGGTATGGGTGGGCGGATATCAAGTGATTGGCGAGCGTCTTACGCTGGGCGAGTTGGTGGCCTTTCTGAGCTATCAGGGCTATTTCCTCATGCCCATCTTCATGCTGGGCTTTATCGGTTCCGCACTCTCCCGGGCTGAGGCTTCGGCGCAGCGGATTTTCGAGGTTGTGGACGCCCATTCTGAAGTGGTCGAGAAGGCAGATGCGATTGAACTGGCTGCGCTGCGCGGTGATGTGGACTTCCAAAACGTGACCTTCCGGTATGCCGGGAGCGATACGGATGTGGTGAAGGATTTGACTTTCAGCGTCAAGGCCAACCAGACCGTGGCGGTGTTGGGTCAAACCGGGGCAGGCAAATCTTCGATCATCAACCTGGTACCGCGTTTTTATGACGTGACCGCCGGCGCCGTACTGGTGGACGGGACCAATGTGAAGGATGTAACCATCGAGTCGTTACGCAGGCACATCGGCATCGTTCTGCAAGAGACCACGCTGTTCTCTGGCAGTATTCGTGACAACATTGCGTATGGTCGTCCGGGCGCGAGCGATGAGGAGATCATCGCGGCGGCGAAGGTTGCCCAGGCGCATGAATTCATTGAAGAAATGCCGGAAGGTTATGCTACCGAGATTGGTGAACGCGGCGTTGGGCTCTCTGGCGGGCAAAAACAACGTATTGCCATCGCGCGCGCGGTGCTGCTCAACCCCCGCATCCTGATTATGGATGACAGCACGTCCTCTGTAGATGCGGAGACCGAATATAAAATCCAGCAAGCGCTGGCTGACTTGCGCCAGGGGCGAACCAGTTTCATCATCGCCCAGCGCATCAGCACTGTGCGCAGCGCCGATCTGATCCTGCTGCTCGATCAGGGCAGGCTGGTTGCCAGCGGCACGCATAATGAGCTGATGCAATCGAGTGAACTGTATACCGAGATTCTCAACACACAATTCGGTGACCGGGCTGAACTGGTCGCTGCTTATGAGGAGGTGGCGCAATGATGCATGGAGGACCGATGCGCCGGCTGGCGGAAGCCGGCGAAGAGAAGCCGCGCAACACGCGCGAGGTCATAATGCGCCTGGCTGGTTATCTGCTGCCGCATAAATGGGCGCTGGTAGGTGTGCTTTTCTTTGTGTTGATCAGCGCTGCCTCACAAGGCTTGGGGCCAATTTTGACTGGTCGGGCAGTGGATGAACTAATCGCCAACAAAGATACCACCGGTTTGGCCATCACCATGGTGATCTTAATCGCCGTGTATTTGGTGGGTTGGTTGGGCACCCGCTACCAGATTTACCTGATGGGCAAATTGAGCCAGGAAATCCTGGCTGGCTTGCGCCAGCAGGTGTTTGACAAGCTGCAGTCTCTTTCTTTGCAGTATCTGGAAGGCAAGCTGGCGGGCGACCTGATGAGCCGCCTGGTGAACGATATTCAGGCGCTGGATTCCTTCTTCAGCCAGGCCTTTGTCCAGATGGTCGGCTCGGTGTTTGCGCTGTTGGGTATCCTGATTGCCATGATGGCGTTGAACTGGCAGCTGGGGCTGGCGGTGCTGGTGGTGCTGCCGGTGCTGTGGTTTGTGACCACCTTCTTCTCCCGCCTGGCGCGCAACGCCTTCAAAAAGACGCGCGAAACCATCGGCGACGTGTCCGCAGACCTGGAAGAAGAGTTGAGCGGCGTGAAAGTCGCCCAGGCCTTTAACCGCACGGATGTGAATGTGCGCCGCTTTGCTCAACGAAACGCTGCCAACCGGGATGCCAACATCAATGCCACGGCGGTCACCTCGGCCTTTTCACCTGCCATGGATGTGCTTTCCACCCTGGATACGGCGCTGGTCGCCGCGATGGGCGGCGCGCTGGCGATTCGCGGTGATATCAGCGTGGGCGTGGTGGTGGCATTCCTGCAATACGTGCAGAACTTCTTCCGTCCGCTGCAGACCGTGGCGCAGATGTGGACGCTCGCCCAGGCAGCTTTTGCAGCGGCCGAGCGTATTTTTGATATTCTGGATCAGACGCCAGGGGTGGCCGATGCGCCGGATGCAAAGCAAGTCTCCAGCCTGGAAGGTCGGGTTCGGTTTGAAAATGTCTCTTTCGCGTATGAGCGCGGTGTGCCTGTATTGAAGAACATCGATCTGGACGTGCCGGCGGGACAGACCGTGGCTGTGGTTGGCCCAACCGGGGCAGGCAAGACGACCATCGCCGGGTTGATTGCACGCTTTTACGACCCGCTGGAGGGGCGTGTGCTGGTGGATGATCAGGATGTGCGCAGCTTTGAGCAGCGCAGCTACCGCGCAAAAATGGGGCTGGTGACTCAGGATCCGTTCCTGTTCTCAGGCACCATCATGGAAAATATTCGTTATGGACGCATTGATGCCAGCGATGAAGAAGTTATCGCGGCAGCCAGAGCAGCCAATGCTGACGATTTCATCACCCGCCTGCCGGAAGGTTATCAGACCGAAGCCGGCGAACGGGGAAAGCTGCTGAGTCAGGGCCAGCGTCAATTGATCGCGATTGCCCGCGCCATACTGGCTGACCCGCGCATCCTCATCATGGATGAGGCAACCGCCAGCATCGATACCCGCACGGAAGCGTTGATTCAAAAAGCGTTACGCAGCCTGCTGAAAGGCCGCACCAGCTTCGTCATTGCGCACCGCCTTTCCACCATTCGCAACGCCGACCAACTCCTGGTGATCGACCAAAATCAAATTTTGGAGCGGGGCACGCATCAGGAATTATTGGAAAAGGGCGGGCTGTATGCCGATTTATACAACCGGCAATTCTACAACCCGGAGAAAGAGGTTGTAAATGAGTCTGCGCTTTTTGCTGATTGAATAGAGGAGAGAGGGAATATTCCCACGAAAAGGATACAAAATTCTTATTAAGAGTTTTCTAAATCCAAGCCAAAACACTTCTCAATTCAATAAATAATGCTATAATAACTTCAACACAGCGCTGGATGCCCCCCTCATCCAGCGCTGTGTTGCTTTTAATCACAAAAATACCGCCCAATTTGAGCGGTATTTTTGTGATTAATTACCGGCTGACCATCTCGCAGCGCAAGGGTGGATCAGCCTGAGTGAGCTGTTGCCATTCTGCGAGCAATTGATCGTATGCCAGGTTGGTGTTGAGGTGGGCAGCAAAGGCCTGGTAATCGAAGGAGGGGAGCGGAACGGTTTGTGCATTCAACAGCGCGGAGCAGCTCGCCTGCAGAATCTGGCTGTCGCCGGAGGTGTTGGCTTTGAGGGCGGTTTGGCGTACCCAGGCGGTAACCTGTTCCAGCCCGGCATCATCCGTCATCAGGTAACCGCTGGTGCTGCGATTGTCTCCGGTGGCTTTGCGCAGGAACACAGGTGCCGGCGCGCCGGTGTTGGTCAGGCCGAAACTGTTTTTCAACTCCTGCCCGCGCTGTGGATCATCGCTGTTGGGATACAGGCGTACAAAGGTGAGAACCGTCTGGTTTTCCGAGTGGAAACGCAGCGCCATCCAGACCGAGCGCAGTTGCGGCTGCTGCGCCTGGAGATCATCCACCTGGATCAATACAATATTGGTCTGCTGTTCACGCAGCAGGGCTGTTTTGGGGCTGACCGGCAGGCGTGCCTGGGTTTCTGCCCTGGCAGCCATGAGGAACCCGCCAAATGCGAACAGGACGAAGGATACCAGGGCGGAGAGGATCAGCGTCGCGTATTTCATGGGTTACCCCAGGAATGACAGAATGATATACAACGCAAAACCAGAAACCATGCCTGTCAGGCTGCTGAGTGCCATCACTGCCGCCCATAAAGGTAGTTCGTGCGACTGCACAATCCGGATGCTTTTCTGCAGCGTCTTGCGGATCGGTCGGGCGCGGTTGAGCGTGTGGATAGCCAGGTTACAGGCAAACAATTCGGCGCGGTAAGTCATTCGAGAATTCATTCCAAATCTCCATTAATGAGATGCGGTCATTTTTGATATTTTTCCGGCGGCATCCGCCACAACGCGCACGGTCTGGGGCAAATTACGACCGTCGGCGGTTTGGGCAGAAAATTTGAAAACCAAAACGTACTGGGTTTCAGACTGTTGGGTGACCTTGGGCTGAACGCCGCTGGTACCGGGGAACTTTTTATTTACCTGGGCGCAGATGGCCTGGATCACTTGTCTGTCCATGGTTATCTCCGATGCCTAGCGCATCCGCCGGCGCATGAAAGCCGGGATATCCAGATCGGCAGCGGCCATTTCGTGCTGGGCTTCGGCTGGCTCGGGCTGCGGGGTGGGCGGAATGAAATGGCGCAGGCTGGGGCGCACCGGTTCGGCGAAGGAAGGCGAGCGCTGCTCATTCATAGGCAGCTGGCGTGGGTCGGCGGGGCGAGTTTCGAGCGGCGTGGCGCCCAATCCCGTGATGATCAGGATGACCTGGGTGCGATCGCGCATGCGCTCGTCGGTGATCACGCCAGGGATGATCTCAGCGCGACCATGGGTCTGCTCCTGCAGGTAGCTCATGGCCTCCATCATTTCCATGAAGGTCATATCGGAACCGCCGGTGAAGTTGGCGACGATGGCTGTGGCGTCATCGATGCTGATCGACTCGAGCAAGGGGTGGTGGAGGGCATGTTCAACCGCTTTGAGGGCTTTGTTGGGGCCTTCGCCGATGCCGATCGACAGCATGGAGCCGCCGCCCATCTGCATGACCTGGCGAATGTGGGCAAAGTCCACATTGATCAGACCAGGCTGGGTGATCAGTTCAGAGATACCTTGAACGCCCTGGCGCAGCACATCGTCCGCCATGCGAAAGGCCATATCCAGGGGCAGGTTGGCCGGGGCAATTTTGAGCAGCTGGTCATTGGGCACCGTGATCAGGGTGTCGGCGTGGGGGGCCAGTTTGGCGATGCCTTCGCGGGCATTGCGCTGACGGCGGCCAACTTCAAAGGTAAACGGCATGGTAACCACGGCGACGGTCACAGCGCCAACCGCGCGGGCTGCGCGGGCTGCCACAGCGATGCTGCCGGTGCCGGTTCCGCCACCCATACCTGCGGTGAGGAACACCATATCTGAACCGCGCAAAGCGTCGCAGAGCACCGGGAAGCTTTCTTCCGCTGCCAATTCGCCAGTGGATGGGTTGCCGCCAGCCCCCAGCCCGCGGGTTGTGCGTGGACCCAGGCAGATTTTTTTCGGGGCCAGACTCTGATTGAGCGCCTGCAGATCGGTGTTAGCGGTAATAAATTCGGCGCCTTTTAAATCAAGTTCAATCATGCGGTTGACCGCATTTGAACCGCCGCCGCCCATGCCGATGATCTTGAGAACGGGCAGGCGGGTATTCAAAGTTGAACGCTGAATCGGTTTGGTCGGTACCATGGTTGTCATATGCTCACCTCTCTGCAAGCAATGATGCAAGACTTGTGCCACGCTCGTCAATCCGCTCGACTTTGCAGCCGGCCTGACGCAGCACGTCCAGATCCTGCTCCGGGATTTCATTCTCGTTGCCAATCACCAAAACGCTGGAAGCCAGCAGGGCTTCATCAACCGAGAAGCCAACGACCGGGCGGTGTTTGCGCACAAACGGTTTGACGGCATCCAGATGCCATTCTGAGACGCCCCATTCGAAGGAGGGCAGGAGGACATACTGGCGAATGGGGTGCGAGCCTTTGGGGCTGACGGGCAGTCCCTTGGCGGCTGCGGATTGGGTGGCGCGGTTCAATCGATTGGCCACCGCATCGAAGGCGGCTTCGCCTGGCTGGCCCGGCAGGCGCATGGCGGCGCCAAACACACAGTCGGGGATGGCTTCCAGCATGGCTTCTTCATCTTGCGGATTGGGTACGTCCTCCCGGTACAGCAGGCGGGCGATCAAATCTGCGGTGTTTGCTTCCACGCATTCGTGCGCCGGAGAGCCTGCTTCGAGCAGGAAAATGGGCAGTTCATAACCCAACACAGCCTGGCTGATGGTGCGGTACCAGTCGTAGATGCGGAACCCGCGTTGATCCTGGCTGCCGGCGGGGGTCAGGTAAGGGCGGGCGGAAGGCCATCGCTCGGGACCGCCGGCGCCCCAATCCAATGAACGTCCATGAGTCCATGCGTAAGCGCTGACAGCCAGTCCACCGCGCAGCAAATCCGATTTCCGGCGTTGAATCACCCCCAGGGTCGAGCGAAGAAAAGCGCTGTCCCAATA
>JACRAG010000092.1 GCA_016213455.1 Anaerolineae bacterium
CGTGGCAGTCATCCTCATTTCCATCTATGCCCGTGACATTCACCTGGACGTGGACGCCGTGCTGGTGGGCGAGATCGCCTTTGCGCCGTTTGACCGCCTGACCATGGGCGGCGCCGACCTGGGTCCGCGCGGGCTGTGGGTGATGGGCGGCATCCTGCTGATCAACCTGGTCTTTGTGGCACTGCTTTACAAGGAATTGAAGCTGACCACCTTCGACGCCGGGCTGGCAGCCACTTTGGGCTTCGCTCCGGCGCTGCTGCATTACGCGCTGATGAGCCTGGTCTCGGTGACGGTGGTGGGCGCGTTTGATATCGTCGGTTCGGTGCTGGTGGTGGCGCTGATGGTCGCCCCGCCCGCGGCGGCTTCGTTGATCTCCGAACGGCTGCCGGGCGTGCTGCTGTGGAGCCTGGCGATCGGCGCGGCTTCGGCGCTGGGCGGCTACGCCCTGGCTTATGTGCTGGACGCCTCGATCGCGGGGGCGATGGCGAGTATGGCGGGGGTGTGGTTCACCCTGGCGCTGCTGTTTGCCCCGCGGCGCGGTCTGCTGGCTGAGGCGCGCCGGCGCCGCACGCAGCGCGAAGCATTTGCGGTGACCATGCTGACCGCCCATCTGCTCAACCACGAAGCCAAACCGGAAGCGGAGATGGAAAACCGCATGAGTCACCTGGGGGAGCACCTGCGTTGGGGCGCCGATTTTGCCGCGCGCGTGGTGCGCCTGGCCGAACGCCAGGGATTGTTGCAGCAGTCCGGCGGCGCGCTGCGCCTGACCGAAGCCGGGCGGGCGCATGCGCAATCCGAATTTATCAGGTAAACTGGAGCTATGGACCCGCTGGCTGATCTGACCCGATCCGAACAGGATTACCTCAAGGCGATCTACGCCCTGACGCTGGACGAGGCGGCTACCACCACCAACGCGCTCTCCGCGCGCATGCAGGTGGCCCCGCCTTCGGTGACGCGCATGCTGCAAAAACTGGCTGCCGGTGAGCCGCCCCTGGTGGATTATTCCAAGCGCCACGGCGTGGCGCTGACGCCAGCCGGGCGCACCGCGGCGCTGGGCATGCTGCGCCGCCACCGCCTGCTCGAATCCTTCCTGCTGCAGGTGATGGGCTACACCTGGGACGAGGTGCACGCCGAGGCTGAACAGCTGGAGCACGTCATCTCGCAGCATTTTGAGGCGCGCATGGCCGATTTACTCGGCGACCCGCAGTTCGATCCGCACGGCGATCCCATTCCAGCCGCCGACCTGGCGCTGCCCGGACGCGCGTTGGTGGCGCTGAGTCAGCTGCCCGAGGCGGGCGGCGGGGTGGTGCGGCGTGTGCGCGCCACTGCCCCCGAGGTGCTCATCCGCCTGGGCGAGCTGGGCATTCGCCCCGGCGCGGCGCTGCGCGTGGCGGAGCGCCGCCCGCTGGAGGGCACGCTGCGCCTGAGCTTTGAGGCCACCGGCGGCGAAGCCGTGCTGGGCCTGCCCCTGGCTGACCAGGTGGATGTGGAACGCGCGGAGGGGTGAGCGGGGGCTGATCTCCCGCGGCGGTTGACCTTTCAATCACGGTGATTCGCAAAGCAGATTGACCATCTTGGAATGTGGGGTGGATTAAAGACTGTTCGCAGACTTTACGAATAACCCTTACCTTTACATGAGGAGCCGGAATGTTCAGAAAAATGAGACGGAAAGCGCAGGAGCTGTCTCGCGAAGAAACCCTCGCGATTCTGACCGCCAACACCGCCGGGGTGCTGGGCGTCAGCGGCGACGAGGATTACCCGTACACCGTGCCGGTCAGCTATGTCTATCACGACGGCAGGCTGTTTTTCCACTGCGCCAGCGAAGGGCATAAGATCGACGGCATCCAGCGCAACGACAAAGTGTCCTTTTGCGTGATCGACCGGGATGAAGTCATTCAAGCGACCTTCACCACCCATTTTCGCAGCGCGATTGTGTTTGGCCGGGCCAGAATCCTGACCGATGAACACGAACGCCGCACCGCGGTGGAATTATTGGTGAAAAAGTATTCCCCGGATTACGTGGAAGAAGGCCGGCTCGCCCTGGAGAAGTCCTGGAACCGCACCACCGTGGTTGAAATCCGCATCGAACACATGAGCGGCAAGGCAGCCATCGAGTTGATCCGGGCCTCCGCATCCTGAGCCAATCACTCCCCACAAATCGGCTTTAACCCATTGTTGCCTCTGAAACAGGCTTCGCGACAGCCTCATTTCTTTCATCCACCCCCTTTTTTAAGGTGCTGGGTACGGCCAAAACCACAAACAGCTTCCCCTTCAATGGCTGGTCATGGTTCGACCCTTTCTTTGTCTCGGTGTTTTGGCCGTCCAGATGGCTATGATCATCAACATTATTTATGGTTTGCCGTTTCGGCAAATTTCTTAGATCTTGTCAGCTTTGAGCTGAGGCAGTTATGCACACTGCTCATATAGTTAAGCTACTTTTCAGCCTCCAGGTAAGCCATTGGGATCGTCATCGATAATTCCCCGCGTTCTTCTGCCAGTCGATTGAGGTTGGCTTCTAGCTTTGCGATCACAGTCGGCTGGTCGGCAGGTGCAAGCAGCCCTTTCCAGGCATCCAGGAAACCCTGCTTGATCAGATGATGGCGCAGGAAGGCACTACCATCGAGGTACCGCAGAGTTTCCGTTTGCTGGTGAGTGGTGGTGGGGTGGAAGCCAACTTGCTCTAACAACGCCTGAACGCGTTCAATCGTAGCGCGGTGAGCGATATGTTCGTGCAGTGCGGAAATCAGGTTGCTGTGACCTGTTTCCTCCAGAGTTAGCTCAAAAACCTCATAAAACTCGTGCATATGACCCTGCAAGTTGGTGGTCAACGCCAAACGCGCGCCAGGTTTGGCAACGCGTACACATTCGCGCAGTGACGCGGTAGGATCGGCAAAGTTGTTCAGTCCCAGGTTTGAGACGATTAAATCAAACATGCCATCTGGGAAGTGCAGCGCTGCCGCATCCCCGGGCAGGATATGCACATTGCTCACCTGCCAGACGCGGGCTTTCGCAAGGGCACGCTGGCGGGCGGTATCCCACGGGTCAATGCCATAGACTGTACAGCTTGTCCCCAACCGTTCAGCCAATTCGATCAACGGAAAACCGGTCCCATAACCGAGGTCAAGCACAGTTTGACCTCGGTTGAGCGGCAAATGCTTAAACAACAACCGTCCAAACAGGGCCGACCATAACGGCAATTCATCGTAAACCGCGACGATTTCCGGTTCATTAAAATCGGGTTGGTAAGCGAGGTAATCGCTCATCTTTCCTCCGCATGTCGGGAATGTTTCAGGTAAGATTGATTATACTGGTGGCCGCCATCTGTCGCACCAAACCTCCCGCACAAACACCTCGCGCTTTTCGGCGTTGGCCTTGGTCAAGCGTTTCTTCGGTAGTTTCAACACAAATCTCGGCCGGTCGAGGTAGTTCAAAAGGGTGCGGCTAGTCACCTTTACCTGGAACTGCTCCTGAATGTACTGTTGCACGCCTTTCCACGTCCATTGGGCCAGTTCCATCCCAGCAGCGCTTGGCGCAGCCTAGGCCGCTACTTTCAGTGTCGTATGCTGTGTCGATGTGAGGACGGGGGATCCACCGCTCTGCGGGTTACACGCTGCGATGAGTTTAGGGCGGAGAATTTATTATTTGTCCCGTCTGAGCGGCACTCACCGCTCAGACTGGGTTTTCATTTGAATCAAGTGCAGCCGGCGTCAATCTTCAGGCTTTTTTGACCGCCCACACCGCGGCGACGCCGCCGATCAACGCCAGGTCGATCACCACGCGCAGCGCCAGCGCGGGCTGCACCTCGGTCAGCAGCACCAGCCAGACCACGCAAGCCAGGCCCAGCCCCAGGGTCAGCAGCGCACGCTGTGAGCGGAAGACGAACAGGCCCGCCGCAGCCAGCCCGGTGAAGAAGGGCAGGAACCACAGCGCCATTTCCAGCAGCTCGATGCTTTCCGGCTCGCTGCCGCCCTCGGCGCGCAGTTTGATGCCGTGCAGCATGCGGTGTTCCATGATGAACGCGCCCGCGCTGATGAAGTAGCGCAGCACCGGGTTGTCGGCTTGCGGCGGCACGGCGATGTGCAGGCGGTTCACCAGGCGCGTGCCCTGCGCCCCGTCGGGGATCACCTTCCACACCCAGGTCCAGGTAATGTCGGGGATGGTGGAGATGCCCACGATATAATCGCCGGTTTTGATTTCAGTAAAGGGCATGATGCCGGCAATCAGCGTGTCACCGGGCTGCGGGTTTTGGTACTCCGGCAGGATGCGGCTGGCGTTGACGTAACTCCTGCGCCCGCTGATTGCATTTTCGATAAAGGTGAACGAGTAAAACCCGCCGCGCCCTTCACCCATCTGCGCCAGCCAGGGCCACACCGCTTCGGGCGCCGCGTCGATTTGAATGGCGTTGGTCCAGTTGACCACCGGGTTGTCGCCCAGCGCATCCGCCGGCAGCGCCAGATTGACCTCGGCGGGGGTGGCGCCCCAGGTGGGAAAATTGGCCATAACCAGCGCGAAGCAAACCGTGAGGGTCACAATGACCGCTAAAACCCCAATACCTGCCCGAGCCCAACGTTGTTTGGTTGACATGATACGCTCCTCCGAATAATGAATGGATTGGCTAAAATTCCGACTGCGAACCGCAGTGGGTTATGGATCAGTTCGCCATCATTATAGGAAACGCCAAACCGGCGCGCGTCGTATGGATGGATTAATGGGCAGGGTTAAGTTTGCGCGCAGAAATGGCGCAAGATCGCCCCTCCTGCGCCGCGCCGGGCGCGCACGCGCGTATAATCAACGCATGCGATTGAACTTTCGCGCGCCTGCCCTGTTTTTGCTGCTGCTGGTGCTGACCGGCCTGGCCTGCAACCTGCCGGCTGCCCCGGCGCAGGCTCCGCGCGCCACCCAGCCCGGGCTGCTGCCTGGCTCGGGCGGCGCGAACAGCGGACAACCCCCATTAGCAGCCACATCCACCCCGGCTGCGCCGGACCTGCCGCCGCCCACGGCTGCCGCCAGCCAGCCTTTTGCCGGGCTGGTCCCCGCCCAGCCGGGCGTCATCCCGCCTTTCCGCAATGATCTCAACCCTAGCCGACAGCCTCTGGACTACCTGACCCAACCGGGCGACACCCTGCCCGCGCTGGCGCGCCGCTTTGGCGTGTCGACCATCGAGCTGCAGGGCGCGCAGGGGCTGCCGGCGGAGGACACGTTGCCGCCGGGTGTGCGCCTGAGCATCCCCGCGCCAGACCGGCGCGTGCTGCCCGGCCTGGCCCTGCTGCCCGACTCCGAGGTGATCTACGGCCCGCCGGCGGCGGATTTCGACATCCAGGCCTTTGTGGATCAGGCCGGCGGCTATCTCGCGCGTTACAGCGAGGCGGTGGACGGCGAGATGATGAGCGGCGCGCAGATCGTGCGCCGCATCGCGCTGGAGACCTCCACCAATCCGCGCCTGCTGCTGGCGGTGCTGGAGATGCGCGCCGGCTGGGTGGCCGGCGAGCCGCGCAACCCCCTGCCGGATTACCCGATTGGCTTTGAAGCCCCCTCGCACCGCGGGCTGTACAAAGAGCTGGCCCTGGTCACGCGCCAGATCACCACCGCCTATTACGCCTGGCGCGAGGGCCGGCTGGGCAGCCTGGATTTTCCGCACGACGTGTACTTCGCCCTCGATCCGCGCCTGAACGCCGGCTCGGTGGCGATCCAGAACCTGTTTGCCCGCCTGGGCTCAGAGCCTTACTGGTTGGAAATGATCTACGGGACGGAAGGCTTTCTGGCGGTGCACCAGCGCCTGTTTGGGGATGCCTGGCAGCGCGCCGCCGCGTATGAACCGCTCATCCCGGGCGGGTTGGGCGCGTCACAGCCCGATTGGCAGCTGCCCTTTGCGCGGGGCGAGCTGTGGACCTTCACCGGCGGGCCGCACATCGTGTGGGGCTTTGGCAGCCCGTTGGGCGCGATCGATTTTGCCCCCACCGGGCAGAACAAAGGCTGTGGACCCGCGCTGCGCTGGGCCACGGCTTCCGCACCGGGCGTGGTGGCGCGCTCCGAGCGCGGGCTGTTGATTCTCGACATCGCCGGCGACGGGTACGAGCACACCGGCTGGACGCTGCTCTACCTGCACCTGGCGGACGCCGAACGCCTGCCGGCGGGCGCGGCGGCGGCGCAGGATGCGCCGTTGGGGCATCCCTCCTGCGAGGGCGGCCCGGCGACCGGGCGTCATGTGCACATCGCCCGGCGCTACAACGGCGAGTGGATTGGCGTGACCCCGGCTTTTCCCTTCACCCTCAGCGGCTGGCTGGTGGAGCCGGGTGAGCTGCCCTACCAGGGCCGCCTGCTCGGCCCCGGCGGCGTGGTCGAAGCCCGCCCGGATGGCTCCGCGCCGGCGCGCATCACCCGTGATTGATATGGGGGTGTTACAATGGGGCGGCGCGATCCCCAAACTCCTCTTACCACGCCTCAAGAGACGGGCCGGGGGTACGGGAAAAACATTTTTGGATCGATATACAACCCAAACACGACGGAAGGTTCGCACCTATGAAATTCTTGATCGCAGGCTATGGCTCCATCGGACGGCGGCATTTGCGCAATCTGCGCGAACTGGGCGAGCAGGATATCGTGCTGTACCGCTCGCGGCGCAGCACCCTGCCGGAGGATGAAATCGCCGGGCTGCCCGTGGAAACCGACCTGGACGCCGCGCTGGCTCACAAACCGGATGCGGTGATCATCTCCAACCCGACCGCGCTGCACCTGCAGGTCGCCATCCCCGCTGCCGAGCGCGGCTGCGCCATATTAATGGAAAAACCCATCGCGCACGATCTGAGCCAGGTGGATGAATTCCGCCGGGCGGTCAAACGCGGCGGCGCGGTGGTGCTGGTGGGTTTTCAACTGCGCTTTCACCCAACCCTGCAGCGCGCAGCAGCCCTCCTGGCGGAAGGCGCCATCGGCAAGGTGACATCGGCGCGTGCGCATTGGGGCGAATACCTGCCCAACTGGCACCCCTGGGAGGATTTCCGCCAGGGATATGCCGCCCGTCCCGACCTGGGCGGCGGGGTGATATTGACTCTCTGCCATCCGTTTGACTACCTGCGCTGGCTGCTGGGCGAATACCAGGTGGAGTGGGCTGCGGGCGGCTCGCTGGGCCTGGGTCTGCCAGTGGAAGACAGTGTGGACATGGGCCTGCGCTTCGAGTCGGGGGCTGCCGGCACCCTGCACCTGGATTACCTGCAGCAGCCCGCCGCGCACACCCTGGAGATCATCGGCACGGGCGGCACGCTGCGCTGGAACAATGCGGATGCCTCGCTGACGCTGCATACCCCGGAGGACCTGGACGGGCGTGTGTTTGCGCCTCCACAGGGCTTTGAGCGCAACTGGCTCTTCCTGGATGAGATGCGCCACTTTTTGGCGGTGGCGCGGGACGAGGTTGTGCCGTTGTGCAGCCTGGAGGACGGCGTGCGCGCGCTGGAACTGGCGCTCACTGCCCGCGCCGCGCTGTGAGCGGCACTGCGTAGGATGCCGGGAGAGATCGCCACGCTCTCGCGATGACATGCAGTGTGGATGTCATTGCGAGTCGCCTCCGCAGGAGGCGGCGAAGCAATCTCCGACTCGGCTGGTTACGCAGCCGAGATCGCCACGCCCGGCTCGCGGTGACATGAAACGCCTTCTTCGTAGGGGGTCGTTGGCCGCTTTGGGCCAACGCACCATCTTATTTCAGCATCAAAAGATGGTGCGTTGAGGCAACGCACCCTACCGGAGATGGATGGCTGTCTGGAGAGATCGCCACGCCCGGCTCGCGGAGCCTCGCCGGTCTCGCGATGACATGTGAGGCGGGGCGCCGTGCTTCTCTTGTAGGTCGCGGTTTTGGGCGGGTCGAATCGACGGCATGGCGAA
>JACRAG010000002.1 GCA_016213455.1 Anaerolineae bacterium
GAGATCCACGTCGGGAATATCACCGGCGCATATTTGCCCGCCGATATTGTCGCGCGCTTCCATCGCCTCAAGGGTCGCAAAGTGCTCATGGTCTCCGGAACGGACTCTCACGGCACGCCAGTGACCATTCGCGCGGATGCGGAAAATCGCCCGGTTGAAGATGTGTACAAACGCTATCACGACGGCTTCCTGGAACTGTTCAGCCAGGCCGGCCTCTCCTACGACTTGTTCACCTCCACCCACACCGCCAACCACTTCAAGGTATCGCAGAGCATCTTCCTGGCGCTGCAGAAAAATGGTTATCTTTACACAGAGACCCGACCACAGTGGTATTCGCCGGCTTCCAAGCGCTTCCTGCCCGACCGCTATGTTGAAGGCACCTGCTACCTTTGCGGATTCGAGAATGCGCGCTCAGACCAATGCGACAAATGCGGCAATGTGCTCGACCCGGAAAAACTGCTTAATCCCCATTCAAAAGTGGATGGTTCCACGCCGGAATTGCGGGACACCGCGCATTTCTACCTGGACTTATCCAAACTCGAGCCGGAAGTGGCAGATTTCCTGCGCAAACGCCAGCATTACTGGCGCGACACGGTTGTGCGCCAGTCGTTGGGGCAGATCGAATCCGAAGGTTTGCGCAGCCGGCCCATCACGCGCGACCTGGACTGGGGTATCCCTGTTCCCGTTGCGGGCTGGGAAGGCAAATGCCTGTATGTCTGGTTTGAAGCGGTGATCGGTTACCTCTCCGCCACCATCGAATGGGCACAGCTCAACGGACAGGCGGATGAATGGAAAAACTGGTGGACCAACCCGGACGCGCGCGCATTTTACTTCATCGGCAAAGACAACATCTTCTTCCATGCTGCCTGGTGGCCAGCCCAGTTGTTGGGCGTTGGCCCGCAGTTCCTCGAAGTCTTCAACGGCGAGAGCGGTCAGCCGCTGACGCTGCCAAATGATGTCCCCGCCAACCAGTTTATGAACCTGGAAGGCGAGAAAATTTCCGGCAGCCGCAACTGGGCAGTGTGGGGACGCGATTTTCTCACGCGCTATGATCCTGATCCACTGCGCTATTATCTGACGGTCAACATGCCCGAAATGCGCGACACCGATTGGGATTGGGAGGACTTCCTCAAGCGCAACAACGACGAACTGGTCGCCACATGGGGCAACCTGGCCAACCGGGTGCTTTCCTTTGCGGTCAAAAACTTCGAGGGCGCCGTCCCCGAGCCAGGCCCGCTGACGGAGCTGGACGAAGAAATCCTGCGCACCGTTGAAACCGGCTTTGAAACTGTCGGAGCCGAGTTGGAAGGCGTGCGCCTGCGCAGCGCGCTCTTTGAAGCCATGCGCCTGGCGACTGAGGTCAACCGCTACCTCGACCAGACCGCGCCGTGGAAAGCCATCAAGGTTGACCGGCAGGCGGCTGCGCGCGCGGTGTACACCGCCCTGCGCTGCATCGACAGCCTATCGATTCTCCTGGCGCCTTTCCTGCCCTTCACCAGCGAGAAAGTCTTCGGCTTTTTCGGACACGAAGGCAGCATCTTTGGCCGTCAGGCTGTGGAAGAAATTCAAGACAGCCTGACCACCCACGATGTGCTGCGGTACTATCATGGCAATTCCTCCGCGAAATGGCAGCCCAGCCAACTGAAACCCGGCACCACCCTGCACCAACCGCTGCCGTTGTTCAAGAAACTGGAACCTACCATCGTCGAGGAAGAACGCGCCCGCCTCGGCAGGAAATAATCAGACGGATTGACTGCCCTCCCCGGCTGAGTTCAAAACCGGCGTCCCCTTTACGGGACGCCGGTTATATATATCAATTCATCATCGTCCAGGTCACGCCGCCATCGGCTGAGCGGTAGAGCACCCCCTTGACCAGCGCCCAACCGTGTAAGGAATCCACAAAATCGATGGATCCGGTCCAATCCACGTCGCTGACCTTCGCCCAGGTTGTCCCGCCGTCGCTGCTGGAGAAAACCTGCGCGCCCACGGGTTGGTCTTCCGCTGCCGGAACCAGGTACCAACCGGATTGCCCGGCAAAGCTGATCTCGCCCTGCGGCGCAGGCAGCGCCACCGGCGTCCATTGACCGCCGCCATCCAGGGTGGTGTAAAGCCAGCGCGAAGCCTGCCCCGAATCCATGTCCGTGCAGCGCACCAGCACCCGGCCCAGATCGGGGGTGTCGAATCGCAAATGGTCGCCTTCGCAAAACACGCTTTCACGGGTAAACGCATCCGGCATCTCGGTGGGGGCAGGCAGCGATGCCTCAGTCCAGGTCTCCCCGCCATCAGCAGTTACGTACCAATACAGCCCGGCCATCACTCCGTTGCAAGTCCCTGCCACAAAACCATTCTGGGGAGTGCGGAACCAGACATCATTTTTCTGGCATGACATCCACAGGTTGTTCTTTTCCGGTTCAACCACAAACTGCCAGCTTTGACCGCCATCGCGGGTGGTCAGGATGGCCACATAATCGTGGTTCATGCCCGCCCCCAGGTGAGCCAGCGCCCAGCCAAAGCCGGTTCCCGAAAAACTGATTTGCGCCGTGGCAAAGGAATCCATCATCAAGCTGCTGCCGTTGATCTCACTCTTCGACCAGGTCAGCCCGCCATCGCTGGTTCGCCAGACAGTTGCCCGGTTTAATCCCGGGTTGGGCTGCGGCACAAAAACCACCCAGGCGTGGCTGGCGTCCAGAAAATAAGCTACAGCCTGGCTGCCGGCGCGTTCCGCCAGCGGTGGAGTGACCGCCTGCCAGGTTTCTCCACCGTCCTGGGTCAGGAGTACATCGGGGTCACCGCCCGGCTGCTGCACGCCAATCGCCCAACCAGTCATCGCATCCAGCATTTCCAGCCGGTCAAAGCGCAGGTTCTTCACCTGCAGTGAGCCTTGCGGCTGCAGATTGGGCGTTTCCGTCGCCGGTTGCTGCGGCAGTGTGGCTGTGGGAGCCAGGGTCGGGCTGGGCGCAGCGGTCGCCGTCGGTTCCGGAACGATGGTCGGTTGGGGAGTGACGACCTGCGCAGGAGCACAGGCAGCAAGAAGC
>JACRAG010000096.1 GCA_016213455.1 Anaerolineae bacterium
CTGTACTTCCGCGTGCCGCTGGATATCGCCATCTCACGCATTCTTTCGGCGCGCGCCAAGATCAAGTAGTACGAGGCGGGTATGGACCTGGGGCTGGCGGATGACAAGGTGGAGAGTTTCCGGTTGTTCCAGAAGCGCATCATGGAAGCGTACGACCGCATGAGCGAAGAATATAACCTGACGGTGGTCAATGGTACGCTGCCCATTCAAGAGCAACAAAAGCAGATCCGCATGTTGGTGCGGAAGGTGTTGTACGGCTGGGAAGGCCTGCCCAACCCGTTTGCGGCGGCTGGGAAATCCAGGAAGAAGGCTGGTAAATCGGGAAGGAGCGAGCAGCAATGACCCAGCTTGAGTTTTATGGATCGGGGATCCCCTATCATGTCATGGAAGAACTGCCCGGTCGCCTGATTGTGTTGGAAGGCACCGACGGCGTGGGCCGCTCCACGCAGATGACCCTGCTGCGCAACTGGCTGGAGGATGAGGGCTTTGCCGTGTCGGATACCGGGCTGCGCCGCTCCGCGCTGACCCAGGCCGGGCTGGATGAGGCCAAGCGCGGGCACACCCTGGGCCGGCTGACGATGAGCCTGTTTTACGCGGCTGATTTTGCCGACCGGCTGGAAAATGATATTATCCCGGCGCTGAAAGCCGGTTTTTACGTGCTCTCGGACCGCTATTTTTATTCGGTGATCGCGCGGGATGTGGTGCGCGGCGGCGACCCGGATTGGTCGCGCAATGTGTACGGTTTTGCGCTCAAGCCGGATGTGGTGTTTTACCTGCGGGCTGACCTGGATACGTTGATCACGCGCATGGCGAACGGGCGCGGCTTCAACTACTGGGAGTCCGGCATGGACATGCACCTGGCGGATAACCTGTACGACAGCTTTTGCATTTACCAGGCGCGCCTGATCAGCCAGTTCGACCGTATGGCGAACGAGTTTGGCTTCCAGGTGGTGGATGCCAATCGCCCGGTTCAGGACGTATTTCACGATCTGACTGATCAGATCCGGCCATTATTGAAAGCATAGATGAAAAACGAAATTTCTCCGGTATTGTACTTTGGCTCCAAAGTGCTGCTGCGGCACCTCAATGCGCTGGAAGGCGAGCTGGATGGGGTGCGATCAGGCGGCGCAGATATTGAACACATTCACCGCACGCGGGTTGCCACACGCCGCCTGCGGGCTGCGCTGCCGTTGTTCGCCGCGGAGCTGCCCAAAAAGGCAGTCAAAGCCTGGACCGGAAAGATCCGCAGCATCACCCGCGCCCTGGGGGCTGCCCGGGACGCGGATGTGCAGATCGACACCTTGACCGGTTTTATGAAAGAAGATGTGGAGGAGCGTGACCGGAATGGACTGGCGCGCCTTGAACTGCGCCTGCGCCAGCACCGCGCCACGCTGCAGCCGCCGGTGGTTGAGGCGATTGACCATTTTTTGGCCTCCGGCACGCTGGAAGGCATGCGCGAGGTGCTGGAACCGCTGGCTGACCTGGAAACCGGTGCGCCTTTTGACCACAACCTGTACGAGCATGCTCAGGCTTCCATCCTGCCCTGCCTGGTTCATTTTCTGTCTTACGACGCGATTGTGCGGGATGTGGAGCGGGTGACCGAACTGCATGAAATGCGTATTGCCGCCAAACGCCTGCGCTATACGATGGAGACCTTCGCACCGATTTATGCCAACGACCTCAAGCCCTGGCTGCCGGCGGTGCGCGATTTCCAAGAGGTGTTGGGCGACATCCATGACTGTGACGTGTGGGTGGGGTTTCTGCCCGAATTTATGGTGCAGGAAAAACAGCGCGTGGAAGAATTTTACGGCACGGCGCGGCCTTTCGTGCGCCTGGCGCCCGGCATCCAATCCTATCTGGACAACCGGCGGGCAAGGCGGGCGAAGCTGTATGAGCGCTTTTTGAACCGATGGCAGGCCAGCCTGGACGAGGCGCTCTGGCAGCGGTTGGAGCAGGTGATCGTCCGCCCCGCGCTGGACGAGCGCCGTCTCTTTCCACCGCTCGATAAAGGCGAATAGCGGTTTTCCCCGCAGTCACCTCCCGACCCACGGGTGGGATCCAGGGGACGAAGTATTTTATCGTTAGACAGGGTGCCATGCAACCAAGTCCATCTGTGCCAACCGTTGAAGATGTGCAGCGGATCACCCGGATTCAGGATCCGGTGATCCGCAATTTGCAGATCACACAGTGCTATCACGAACTGTCGGCGGCGTTTGCCAGCCGCACCGGGCTGGCTGCCAACTGGTGCACCTTTGCCACCTGGGCTTCCCGGCAGGCGGGGGAGACCATCCGGAAGGAAGACCTGGCGCGATTGCTGGAAAGACGCATCCTGCAGGCACCCGCTGCCGCGCAGGCCTCGGAAAATGTGAATGCGGCGATCGACCGCGAGGCTGGAGGGCAAGCCATCCGGCCGAAAAATCCGGTACAGATGATCGTTCGCTTCACCGCGGTACTGGATCGCGCCAGCGATGCGGTCAGCCGGGGGAACAAGAAGGTCTTCGAGGAGATCGGGCTCGAGTTTGCCCGCTTTCTGCAGGATTGTTTCACCGGCGAACAGGTGGATCCGTCCAGGGTGGCGA
>JACRAG010000097.1 GCA_016213455.1 Anaerolineae bacterium
CGTATCTATCTGGATCGGCATAGTGTTGGAGTTTTGTGCCCTGTGGATTTTGTGGCAGGCAGTCCACCGGCCAATACACAAATCAGCTTAGGAGACGACATGAATACGAAGGCATTTGCGAATACCAGGGTCGGGCAGGTCTTCATCCGAATCATGGCCGCCATCATGGAAAGCCGCTTGCGATACCGCTTCTTCGGTCCCGGGCGAATTCTTCAAGGCGCCGATCTTCAGCCTGGTCAGACTGTCTTAGAGATCGGCTGCGGTACGGGTTTCTTCACTCTGCCTGCGGCTCGATTGCTCGGCGATCAGGGAAGTTTAGTGGCCATGGATGTGCTGCCGATGTCGGTCGAGGCTGTGACCAGGAAGGTACAATCGGCTAACCTGAAAAATGTCCGGGTGGTCCAGGGCGATGCACTCAATACGAAGCTGGCGGCCAAGAGCGTGGATGCCATTTTGATCTTTGGTGTGATCCCGGCGCCCATGCTACCGATGGATCAATTACTGTCCGAAATGCAGCGCATCTTGAAGCCGGGTGGAACGCTGTCGGTGTGGCCGCCGAGTTGGGTCCAGCGGACGATCGTTCAATCGAGATACTTTGCACTTCGCGGCAAACGGCATGGTGTATCCAACTACGAGCGAAGTTAAATCGAATTTCTACGCCGACTGTTACTACTTAGCCCACGGCAGCACTGTCATTCCCGCGTGCTTCTGGCGGGAATCCAGAGGCCGTGCCAGCCGCGAATCTGGATGCCCGACAGAAGCACGGGAGCACTGCACCGCATGTGTTCGGGCATGACGGCTGAGTAGTAACCGCCGACTGGTATTTGTCGTGGACGTCATCCAGGGCGGGGCCGGCGCCTCGATCAACATGAACGCCAACGAAGATCGGAACGCGTCACATCACATCGTGATGACGACTTTTCCCCTGGCGTGTCCTGCGCCAAGATACCGAAACGCTTCAGCAGTCTCACTCAGCGGATAGCGGCGATCAATAACGGGTTTGACTTTGCCGGCTTCGATCAGGTCTTTAACAAAAATCAGATCTTTTTGATTCGCTTTCGCCGAGGCCGAGCCCAGTTTCTTTTCACCGGTCATCGATAGCCAGGGCCCCAGGAGCAAAGCTTGAAACATCTGAGCCGGGGAACCTCCGGCCATGACATAGATTCCCCCGGGTGTTAAGGCGCGCTTGTACGCTGCCAGCGGATGATAACCGTTTACGGCTAAAATCAGGTTATATTGCTGCCCGCTTCGGGTGAAGTCTTCTTTCGTGTAGTCGATGACATGGTCGGCCCCCATCGAGCGCGCCTGCTCCACATTCCGGGTGCTGCATACGGCGGTGACTTCAGCGCCGAATGATTTGGCAATCTGCACGGCGAACGTCCCCACGCCGCCCGCCGCACCTTGAATCAAAACCTTTTGCCCCGGCTGAATCCGGCCTTTATCATGCAGCGCCTGCAAGGCGGTAACGGCGGCCAGCGGCACAGCCGCAGCTTCCTCAAACGATAGATTGACCGGTTTCAACGCCAGGGCGCTTTCAGAGACCGACACATATTCGGCGAACCCACCGCCACCATGGGCGAAAACATCTCCGAACACCGCATCACCAGGCTGAAACTGTTTGACGTTGCGACCAACCGCTTCAACCCGCCCCGCGATGTCGGCGCCGAGGATCGTGTTTTTAGGCTTAAACCAGCCCCCGGTCATGAGGCGAACCAGGAAAATATCGGCGGTCAGTACGTGCCAGTCCGCGGCATTGACGGAGGCCGCGTGAATTTTGATCAGGACTTCAGCGTGTTGGGGTGTAGGTTTTTGAATCTCCTCAAGTTTAAGAACATCGGGTGAACCATATGTGTGATAGACCATGGCTTTCATGAGTTGGCTCCTGCGGGGAACATCTGGCGAATACTGGCCGTGTCTGCACTAGCCTGGATGCCCTTGACCAAAATCCAAACTCCGATGACAAATTCAAAGGGGATATAAGGCGCGTAAAAGAAAACCGGCAGTGCAAAGCCAAATATCTGAGACACGGTTCCGATCAGCATCGGGAAAACCGTGATTAGGCCCCAGAGCGACAGAACCCGTGGAACAATTCTTGACTTGTCGAGCAGGTAATAAAACAGTATTCCGCCAGGACAGAAGACTAACATGTGCAGCGTATTTCCAACGAAATCCATGGACTCATAAGCCACTTGTCCCATCAGCAGCAAATTGGTGGGCTGTCCGGCGCTGGCATATTCCTGGCCGATGCGCAAGAGCGAGAAAGTCTCGATTCTGCTAACCGCCAGCAGCGCCGCTTCCAGGATGTAAAATCCCAGAGATGTCAGGGCCATTTTTTCGTTCTGCTTCCTCAAGGTGATAAACAGTATCACTCCCAAAAAGGTGACGCCCAGGGCCGTGAGCATATCAACCAAAATGTTGGCCCTCATGAGCCAGGGGTTATCCGCAATCTTGAGCATGGTTTCGCCGATGTTTCCCGGCACAAACCAGGCCTGTTTGAGAAACATTCCGCTGCTGAAAGAAGTAACAAACTGAAGCAGAAATGCAGCTCCTAAAACTTTTGAAGTATTGTTGGTTGTACTCATTTTTTGTCTCCTGATTGTGATTGATTTTGGCGTAATAAGCCGCCTACGCCAGTTGCGGTCTTTCTGTTTGTCACATGGGGACTTTCTTTGGTCGTATTCATTTTTTTATCTCCTTTGAAGAGGGAATAGCCCGACAGGCCAATGCCCACAATGTATAAAACGCTCTGAACAACATTCACCTGCCAGCGACCATGCCCAATATATGAGGAAGCGAAAAATGCCATCACTTCTATAAAGCCGATCGCCAACATTAACATCCAGAAAGCCGATTTTTGACCGGCGAGCAGGTTTTTGCGGATGAGCGGCCACGTCAACACCGAGATAACCAGCGAGCAAGAGTTGTACAGGATCGTAAAACAATTGAGCGCTGCAACGGTCTTAGTACCAAGGCTGGCAATTTCAGCTTCTGA
>JACRAG010000098.1 GCA_016213455.1 Anaerolineae bacterium
CATTTCTTGCATCTATTCTACACGAACCCTTTATAATTGTTCTCAATCTATGGACAAGCCTTATCTTTCCACCTTCCAATCCGCCCTGGTTGACTTTCACGAAGCGCGACGCAAAGCCAATCTCCAGGCTGTGCTCTCCCGTTTGCGCGGCGAGGAGTCCCCTCCCCTGCTGTCGTATGACGAAGTACGCGCCAGGCTGGGTGGGGTCGAATCGTCATCGCGAGAACTGGCGGATATTCCGCTAGCATCCATTGTCGGTACGGTCAGCCGCTACAACGATTTCACCCGCACCCTCCTCCCCCTCAAACCTTCCGATTCGGAACGTTGGGCGCGTGTGCGTGTCGCTGCGGATGGAATGCAGGGTCTTCCACCCATTGAAGTGTATCAAATCGGCGAGGCATACTTTATCCTGGACGGGCATCACCGCGCCTCGGTGGTCAAAGAACTCGGCGCGACCCACATTCAGGCGTATGTGCGCAAAGTTAGAACTTTAGTTCCATTGTCGCCGGATGACAATGTGGATGATGTGATTTTAAAAGCGGAATACACCGAATTTCTTTCCAAAACGGCTTTTAATGAAATTAAACCTGGGGTTGACCTGCGGGTTACCGCGCCGGGGCAGTATTCCAAGCTGTTGGAGCACATTTCTGTCCACCGCTATTTTCAAGGCATCGATGAGCGCAGGCCGATCACCTACCATGAAGCTGTGGCGCATTGGTATGACACCGTATACTCCCCGGTGGCGAGCATCATCCGGGAACGCAATATCCTCAAGGACTTCCCAGAACGAACAGAAACCGACCTTTATGTATGGATCATGGAACACCGCTCTGTCCTGGAGGACGAATTGGGTTGGAAAGTTGACCCAGAGACGGCGGCGGATGACCTGACGGTGCGGTTCAGCCGGCGGTTTCCCAATGTCATTCGCCGGCTGCTGGATAAGTTCTTTGGCTTCATCTCTCCACGCGATGTGACCCCCTGGATCCCCGACCTGGCAGCGCGGGAACAGAGGGATGCCAGGGATACAGGATCGCCATTTGAAAATATCCTGGTAGCAGTTTCGGGTGATGAAACCGGGTGGGAAGCCTTTAAACTTGCGGCGCACATCGCGGAACGGGAGCAATCTGTGCTGGGCGGTGTGTTTGTTCAGAAGGATGCGGTTCGCACAAATTCTTCCATTGTTCAGAAGATCCAGACCGAATTTGATTGGCGCACGAAGCGGGCTGGCCTTTCGGGCCGGCTGGCGATCGATCAGGGGGATGTCAGCCGTGTGCTGTATGAGCGCTCTTTTTGGGCTGACCTGGTGGTTCTGCGCCTGCTCTTTCCCCCACCCTTTGCGATCTTTAACCGCTTTCGCTCGGGACTGTACCGCTTGATGCGCAACCTGACCGTCCCCATATTGATGTGCCCGCCAGGCAGCCCTGCCCAGATAAACCGGGTGCTCCTCGTTTGCGGTCAGGGGCACCGCTCCGATCAAGCCCTCTTCCTGGCAGCCTATCTCGGATTGCGCTGGAAGATCAACCTGACTGCATTGGCTGCGGGTGAGAATCCGGAGTTGAACCAACAATTAAACCAAAAAGCTCGCGCGTATTTTACAGCGCACGAGCTTGATCAGGTTGAATATCATACCGTCAATGGGGATCCGGCCAAATGCATCACCCAGCAAAGTCAGCTGACCGGCGCCGACCTGATCATTATGGGTGGTTACGAGAGCGGATTCTTACGCGAATTACTGCCAGGCAGCACAGTGGACCAGGTGCTGTGGTCGACCAATCGCCCGGTCTTGATCTGTTGAGTTATTCTTCTTCTCCGTCCGCTTCTTTTTTGTTGTTAAGCACCATTTGCACCAGCGCTCGTAATAAATTAGCCTGCTGGGCAAACAGGCGCGCCACATCCGATCCATCCTCAGGACTGCCTTCCCAAATATATACGCCACCCGGGGTCAATACGCTCAAGCGCACTTCTCCGTCGGGCAAGGGATCGTCCGAGTGGAATTGTTCCAGGCTGCCCATCGGCCGTGCCAATCGAATGCCATCGTAGATCAACGGGGTGATTTGCTCATCGAAGGTGTCCCAAATGATCAGACCGCCCTGATGGTTCAAATAACGGGCAGTTCCATCAGCATAGGAAGCGAGTACATCCACACTCTCTTCGTAGGGTACTTCGATGACCAAACCTAACACCTGCTGGGCCATTGCCGCCGATGGATTCTTTCCATGCGCGCGCAAATTATGCCAGGCCCACAACTGAACAATGGAATCTTTCGCGATCAATGTGACTGCGCGCAACAGGTGCAGCGCTTCATCGACCTGGTCTTTCTTAAGTTTGACATACGCGGCTGCCAGCATTACCCAGGGGTAGCGGCTGATTTCAATGTTCAGCGCGTTATCCGCCTCGTCAATATCGCCCTGCTGGATCAGATCCACGGCATGAGAAAAATCATCGTCGCGCTCACTATTAAGATGCATCACAATGGCATCCAAATCCCAATCAGAAAAGAACATGCTGCGGGCCTGGTTCACGGTTTGTCCTTTCAAAAATAATCCTGCTTCTCGAAGAGTATAAAACGCACCCGGCTGTACTGTCAACCGGCGGTTTTGGATGCCCGTGATATACTAAACCAATCCCTCATTAAGGCGTAATGATGCAATCCGAACAATCCATACAGTCGGCTGACTCGGCCGGCTCGATCGTGAACCGCAGGAATTTAATCCGTTTATATGTTGCGCTTGTGGCGTTTTATTGGGCCAGCCTGTATTTCTACGTGCCTACCTTGCCGGTATATGTCGAATCGCGTGTCACCAACCTGGCAGCTGTTGGAACAATTCTTTCCATGTATGGCCTGTGGCAGGCGTTGATCCGCTTTCCCTTGGGCATTGCCGCAGATTGGGCAGGAAAACGGAAGCCATTCATTGTGGCTGGCTTTGTCCTGGCTGCCCTGGGTGCCTGGGTGATGAGTTCCGCCACCAGTGGATTTGGGCTTGGCGTCGGTCGCGCCATAACCGGTTTGGCAGCCGGCGCCTGGGTGTTGCTCACGGTGGTGTTCTCCACATTGTTCCCTGCAGAGGAAGCTGTTCGCGCAACGGCGCTGCTGACCGTGGTGAATTCGCTCAGCCGTATGGCTGCCACATCAATCACGGGCTGGTTGAACGGCCTGGGTGGGTACCAATTGGCATTCTATGTGGCTGCTGGCGTGGCACTGGCATCTGCCGTGTTGATGGTGTTTGTCAAAGAAGAACCTCAACCCCGTAGAACAGTCAATTTCTCCACCATTTGGGGCATCATGAAACGTCCTGACGTCTTGCGCCCTTCCCTGTTGGGGGCGTTGGCGCAATATGTCACCTGGTCTGCGACCCTCAGTTTCACGCCCATTCTCGCAGCGCGTCTGGGAGCGACCGATATGGTGCAGAGTTTTTTGACCAGCGGCAGCATTGGCATCGTAACCATAGGGAACATGTTGACCGCGACCATGGTCAAGCGCACCGGCAATCGCAACCTGGCCTGGTTTAGTTTTATTCTTCTGGCTGGTGGTGCGCTGCTCGCCGCGTTATCGCCAAATCTCATCGTCCTGTTCATTGCGCAATTCATCGCCAGCATCGGATCAGGCGTTGCTCATCCACTGTTTATGGGATTGTCCATTGCGAAAGTGGAGGGCGGACAGCGGGCTACAGCCATGGGACTGCACCAGGCAATTTATGGTTTTGGCATGTTTGCCGGCCCTTATATCAGCGGCGCCATCGCAGAATGGCTGGGAATCCAGCCCATGTTTGGCATCACCGCATTTCTCTGCGTGGTCCTGGGTTGGCTGGGTGTGCGCTGGTTGCGCTCTGCAGGTATCGAATAATTTTTCTCTTGTATAATGGATTTTTATGACAATTATCACGCTGCTCACAGATTTTGGACTGCAGGATGGCTATCCAGGGATCATGAAAGGAGTGATCTTTGGAATTGCGCCCCATGTTGATATTGCCGACATTACTC
>JACRAG010000099.1 GCA_016213455.1 Anaerolineae bacterium
CCAACCCGCGTTGACCGGTCCACAAACCTTCAACCGCGCTGAGCGGCTGGCGCGTGCTGAAGAAATTACCCGCCACGTGCGCGAGCACCTGGGCGAACAGGCGCGTGCGGCTGCCTGGTACGGTTCGCTGGCGCGCGGCGCCGACGGCCCGTACTCCGATGTTGAGATGTTCTTCATCGTCGCCGGAGAAGGCATCGACCACAGCCTGGAATGGTCGACTGGACCGTGGAAGGCCGAGGTTAACCTGCAGAGCGAAGACATGCTGCTGGAGGAAGCGCGCGAGTTCGACGACATGTGGCCGGTGATGCACGGCAAGAGCGTGCACAACATCGCCATCTTTGACCCGGAAGGCCTGCTGCCGTTAGCCCGCCAGGCCGTTTACGACCATGCCGATGAAGCCTTTGAGGAGCTGCTCAAAGAGATCATCATCGGAGACCTGTATGAAGTAGTCGGCAATGTGCGCAACGGCCTGGTGCAAAGCACGCCCGAGCTGATCCTCCCGTATGCCTTTAAAGCCGCCCATTACGGCGCCAGCCGGGCCGGCATCGCAAACCGGCGCATCTATAACAGCGGATCAACCGTATTGAGTGAAAGCCTGAGCCTGCCCAATCTACCCAATGGTTACACCGGATTGGGCGAACTGCTGCTTTCCGGTGCGCTCAACAATCTGACCACGGTCGGCGCGGCGGTCAACCGCATGTGGGAAGGCGTCGAAAGCTGGGCCAACCAGCGTGGAATTGTGTTGTATGATGAGCTTGATGACCTGCTTGCCAGCGAAGAGGAGCAAGAATGACCCAATTTCCGCAAGAATTTCTGGATGAAGTGCATGAAGCCTGGACCGCGCCATTTTCAGGCTGGGATTTTTCCTGGTTGGAGGGCAAATACGAAGAAGCGGTCATCCCCTGGGACTACATGGCCATGGCGCGTGAAAAAATGAAGGGCGTCCAATCCGTGCTGGATATGGACACGGGCGGCGGCGAGCGTTTTTCCACGCTGGCGCCTTTCCCGCCTTACACCTGCGCCACCGAAACCTACGAACCCAACATTCCCATCGCCCGCGCCCGCCTGGAACCGCTGGGGGTGCAGGTCTTTGCGCCGGTGGATGACGCGCACCAACCCTTCGCCGATGACAGCTTTGACCTGGTGCTCAACCGGCACGGCTCCTACGATGTGAACGAACTGCGCCGCATTCTCAAGCCTGGCGGCAGGTTGCTCACCCAGCAGGTGGGCGGACAAAATGAAATGGGGTTGAATGAGTTGCTCCAGGATGAAGTGTTTTTCGAGTACGCCTACTGGACTCTGGACTATGCCGTCAACCAGCTCAAACAGGCCGGATTTAAAATCGTGCAGGCGCGTGATTCGCTGGCCGAAGCGCGCTTTTATACCATCGGCGCAGTGGTGTATTACCTGCGCATCGTGGCATGGCAGGTGGAAGGCTTCGATCCGTCCCATTTCATGCAGCGCCTTTATCTGATGCAGCAGATCATCGAACGCGACGGTTGGCTGCAAACCAACGAGCACCGCTTCCTGATCGAAGCGCAAAAATAGAAACATACCTCAGCAACTCTTGACTGCCACCTTACAATGGCGCAAGGTCTCCGTAAAACGAACCACCGAGTCCCACCTGTGCCGTTATAATCAAATTACCCCCCACCCGTGGGGGTAATTTGGACCAAATTTCATCATTTTGAGCCCTTTCCCGGCTTGATTTTAGATATCTTGTGCTATACTTTTAATATGCAGCCGGATCGCAGTCACTGGCCGGAGTGGGCTCGAGTCTTGCAACACTGGGGTATGAACGATATTGCAGCCAGCGTCCTCGACAGTGCCGGCCCCCTCAACTTCTTCCTGGCCCAGATGGTCTATCTCGGTCAGCCGTTTCTGAAAGCGATGCTCCCCGGCGGCAGCTCGGATGCCCTGGCGCAACTCTTTGAAAACCAGGATGAAAGCCGGTCTTTCGCAACTTACTTAAGGGAGGAAAACCCGCGTGATCTGGCTTGAAACCATTGTCGGTCTTGTGTTTGTCGTTGGATCAGCAGGCCTGATGCTCTTCTTCGCCCTGCCGCGTGTCCGGCAAGGCCGGGTAACCTTCCGCCCCATCGCCGCCATGCAGCGACTGCGCCGCGCGATTGGGTTGGCCGTGGAAGACGGCACCCGCCTGCATGTTTCCATTGGCAAATCCAGCATCTTCAGCCCCACCAACGCCTCTGCGCTGGTCGGTTTGAGCACGCTGGAACGGGTCGCCCAGCTCAGCCTGGTTTCCGACCGCCCGCCGGTGGCAACCAGCGGTGACGGATCGCTTTCCATCCTCAGCCAGGATACCCTGCGCGCAGCCTACCGCATCGCCAATGTCCCCGAACTGTATGATCCCGATCGTGGACGCCTGACCGGCGCCACTCCCAACGCTTACATCGCGGGTACCCTGCTGGTCATCTTCGACGAGCGCGCGTCCACCAACATGCTGGTCGGCAATTTTGGCGCCGAAGTGGGGTTGCTCACCGAAGCCAGCGAACGTCAGGGCGCTTTCACCCTGGGCGCATCTGACTCGCTCACCGGGCAGGCCGTGCTGTTCGCCGCAGCGGAAGAAACCCTGATCGGCGAAGAACTCTTTGCCCTGCCCGCCTACCTGCAAAGCGGCGTCATCCATCAGGCCAGCCTGCGCCTGCAGGACGTGCTGCGCTGGGTGGTCGTCGGCCTGATCCTCCTGGCGGCTGTGCTCGCCTTCCTGGGAATATCCATCCTATGAGATCGCCCATCACCACTGCCATCGCCATCGCGGCGGGAATCATCGTCCTCCTGGGCTATTTTGTCCCGCCGGAAATGACCCAATTTGCATTTGTACTCACCCTGCGCTCCATATTGGTGGGGTGGGCTGTCACCCTGGCTGGTATGGCCACACTGGTTGGCATCATCAACCTGTTTATGGTCCACACCGGCCGCATGGTTGCCAAACGCAATCCGGATCGCTACAGCATCCTGCTGGTGATCTCTTTTATCGCCGCGCTGGGCTTCGGGCTGTATCTGACCCCCGCTGACGCGCAGTATCAAAAGGCCATCACCAGCATTCTCACCCCCATCAGCGCCTCGTTGATCGCTGTGCTGGCTGTCACCCTCACCTTTGCCGGTTTCCGCCTCTTCCAGCGCCGCAAGGGGTTGATCGCCCTGGCCTTCGCGGTCAGCGCGGTTTTCTTCCTGTTGTTGGGCGCAGGGCTGCTTGCGCCGCTGCAGGACATGCCCGGCGTGGGTGAGATCATCGCCTTCCTTCAGCGTCTGCCGTTAGGCGGCGGGCGCGGTATCCTGCTCGGGATTGCGCTGGGCAGCCTGACCGCCGGTTTGCGCGTGCTTTTGGGCACGCACCGGCCCTACAGTGGGTAGCCTATGGCAGAAGTGCGTTGTCTATTCTGTGGAAAAAACAACCCGCCTACAGCGGAAAAATGCCAGTTCTGCGGTGAGCGCCTGGTGACCGATTCGAGTACGTCCCATGAAGGCGGCGAAAGCGACTGGCTCTCTGGCCTGCGCGGCGGCAACTGGGATGAGTCGAATGTTCCGGTAGAAGAACCCCCCGCGGACGCGACCGCAAACACCGAGTTCCCCGATTGGTTGAACCGTGTGCGTGCGCGCAGCGATGAAGACCAAAAAACACCCGAATCTGCTGAACCTGCCGGGGATGACCTGGACTGGTTGGCTGGATTGGGCGCCGCGCCTGCGCAAAGCGAAGGCAGCGCAGACGACTGGCTGAATACGCTCAATTCGCCGGTGCAACCGCCATCTGGGCAACCTGAGGCAAGCTTCGACTCAAAGCCGGCCGAACCGTCATCCGATGACTGGATGAAGAATCTGAGCGATTGGAATACACCGGGTGAACCCGCGGGAGAACAGCCATCTGCCGCCGAACCGGCCCCTGACTTCAATTTCTTCGCGGAAGAAACCCCGGCCCCGGCACAGGAACCGGATTGGTTCAATGTTGCCCAAGAGGCGCCCTCTGCGCCTGCGCAGGAAGCCGATTGGTTGAGCGCCGCTTCCTCATTGCCCTCCACCCCGCCCGCCGAGCCTGCTTCAACCGATATGCCCGACTGGCTGCGGCAGCTCAATCAAACCGCGCCGCCTCCCGAAACACCCCAGGCCGAGACACCGGAAATCGAGATCCCGGATTGGTTGTCTTCCAGCCCGGCCCAGGTTGCCCCGGCTCAACCCGAGCCGCCTGCCACGGAAGCCGAATTGCCGGATTGGTTGGCCGGATTTACTGGAACTGCCGCTGTTGCAGCAGATGCCGCAGCCGAACCTGCCGCGCCGGAGACACCCGACTGGCTTTCCGCCGGGCTGCCGGCGCAGCCATCCGCTGAACCCGCCGTACCTGACCTGTTCGACCAGACCGGCATCGCCGCCGCCAATGAGGTCCAGCCCGAACAACCCGCGCCGGATTTTGCCTTCCTGAGCGAGTCATCCGAGCCGGTGAAGGAGAGCCTGCCCGATTTCTCCGCACTCTTCGCTGATGAGCCAGCCGCCGGGGACGCCGGAAGCGGCGCTCCGCCGGCAGACCTGCCGGATTTCTCTGCCCTGGCCGGATTTGATGAGGCACAACCCTCAAGCCAGCCGCCCGCCATACCTGGCGCGGAAGAAGAGAAACCGGACCTCAATTTGGGCAGTGTGTTGGGCGCATTGGGCGCCGCCGGCATCGCTGCCGCCTCGGCTGCCGCTTCTGCCGCCAGCCAGCCCGAAGAACCGGCTCAGCCCCAGGCAGAAACCCCCGAAGAAATGCCCGACTGGCTGTCCAGTTTCGGTGAAGCCGAA
>JACRAG010000110.1 GCA_016213455.1 Anaerolineae bacterium
AGAGAGCACATCTGTTGGGAGATCTTCACCCCGGCACTGCGCTATCGGATCCCCTCCCGTACTTTGTACTGAACAAGCTGCTGGTTTACACCCCGGAATTTTTCACAGAGGTAGAGCCCTGGGTGACAGATGGAACGCCTCAGGGAACCCGCCTGCTGAAGAACTTCAACCCGAACGGTTCCTCCTATCTTACCTATCTATTGACCGCCAATGGATGGGCATACTTCGGCATCGACGATGGCGAGCACGGCAACGAGCTCTGGCGCACCGACGGCACGCCTGAAAACACCACTCTGGTCGCCGATATCAATCCTGGTCCTGAAGGCAGCTACCCTGCCACCATGATCCATCAGGGTGATTGGTTATATTTCGTCGCCACCATCAATAATTATCCCGCCTTGTGGCGCACTGACGGCACAACCGCAAATACCCAGCGAATTGGGGCAGTGAACCTCGCCAAGCCTGGATTGGGGATGCTCAATTCCCAGGTTTTTTTCCTCGGGTATGATCCGGATACGGGTGCAATCAACCTGTGGCACACAACACCAGACGGTGGGGATGTTGAAAACTTGAATGTGATTATTTGTCAGGACAACTGCCCATATTATGATTGGCCTTCATTTTACAACTTGAACGGGAAGCTGTACTTTGTCAATAACAATCGTCTATGGGTCAGCGACGGCACCACCAGCGGCATAAGCGTGGTGAAGATCCTGGCGGACCCTGAATTCAGGCCCTGGTTATTCAAAAAACTGGGAAACAAGCTTTACCTGACTGCCGGAGATGGAACCGGAAAAAAGGCGATATGGGTTAGCGATGGCACCGAAGCCGGCACGCACCTGGTCGCATCGCAAGCAGGACAGCAGGCTTTCAGCGATCCAGCTTACCTGACGATATCCGGAGGCAAGTTGTACTTCTCCGCAAGCGACCCCGTCCACGGGAATGAGTTGTGGGCGCTTGACGACTCCGGCGAGGCATACCTGTTCAAGGATTTGGTGCCAGGCATCAAGAGTGGCACGCCGATCTTCCTGACCGACATCAACGGCACGTTGTATTTTGCCGGCGGCGATTCCGATTGCGTATTCGGCGCCAATTTGTGGCGCTCGCAAGGCTCCGCGGATGACACGCAAATCGTCACCGACATCAATCCCAAAGGGTCGGACCGGGTCACCTACCTGACCGCCTGGAACGGCAGGCTGGCGTTCTCAGCCGGTGACGGTGTGCACGGCGAAGAGCTGTGGTTCAGCGACGGCACGCCCGCCGGACCCGCCATGATACTCGACCAGAACACATACCCCGCTGGCGGATTTGTTAAGCCCGGAAAAATGTTCAAAAACCAGTTTTACTTTACCAATACGGACGATGGAGGCAGCTTGTGGCGTACCAACGGCACCCCACAGGGCACGGAATTGTTTTACCCCGATATTAATGCAAGTTTGGATTCATTCAGTCTTATTACAAAATACTACGACGGCCCAGCAGAGCTGAATGGGATTTTATATTTTCCAGCATGGGATGACAAGCGGGGCACCCAGCTCTGGCGCACCGACGGCACCCCCGGCGGCACTTACCCCGTGACCAATCAGAATCCAGATACCGGCGGCATTTCGATCGGGGATATCATCAGCGCGGATGGTTACATCTGGTTCACTGGTATTCAATCCAGCGGATTTGGACAGCCAAACATCAATTTTTACCGCACCGATGGCACCCTGACAGGGACTACACAAATCGACAACTTGGTACCGAATGGGATGGCTGTGCTGAATAATCGCGGAATCCTTAAGGTCGGCGCTTATTATTACCGGACTGTCTCCAATGGCAGCATCGAATTTTTCGACGATGCCTTGGGAACTGAAGACACCTTTGTCTTCTTTTGGGTTCAAATCAGCGGAGACCGCCTGTTCTTCTCTCATGATGGGCCTTTATACATGACCGATGGCAATTCGGTCACCGTGATTAAAGATCAAGCTGAAGTAGAGATTAACCGAGCAGCCTATCTGACCAACCTGAACGGTGACATTTATTTCACCGAATATGCAAATCATGAAACCTGGATATATAAGCTTCCAGCCGGCAGCGACAAAGCCCAACCGGTAAAAAGGATTTCCCCTTCTGGTGACGCCATGCTGCTCACCCCGGTCGGCAACAAAGTCGTTTTCAAAGTAGGGGTAGAATATTTCCCGGGAGAGCTTTGGGTAACGGATGGCACCGAAAACGGCACCCACCGCATCTGCGAATCTTGCGATCTCCAGGTGGGAGACTTTATGGAGGCAAGCCAGGGATTGGCGTTCTTTGACGGCATCGACACAACCCACGGAAAAGAGTTATGGGTTACCGACGGAACCGAAAGTGGCACGACTCTTTTCATGGACATCAACCCTGGGACAGCTTCTTCCAACCCCAGTTATCTTTACGCGATGGGCGATACGCTTTTCTTCAACGCCGACGACGGCTTGCACGGCATGGAGCCCTGGGTGGTGCCATCCTATCGCAAGGTGTTCCTGCCGCTGGTGCGGCGGTAGGGGCTGACAAGATCAGCACACCGGCTCACCCTTCCATCGGGTGAGCCGTTTTTTTTACTCAATCGTTTTGACCATATACACGCTGTCCGCATAATCGTTCGGTCCCCACAACGCGCTGGCTTCTGCAGTGGAGAGGGGCAGCCTGACGAAACCGATTTTTTCATAAGCGTGGATGGCGCGCGGGTTGCGCGCCGAGGGCTGCACCATGAACTGGCGCACGTTCATGGTTTGCGCCAGGTGCTCGCACAGCGTCAGCAGCGCATCGCTGCCATATCCGCGCCCAGTGTATCGCTGCGCGCGCATCCACAAGTCCATCTCGGTACGCCGGACGCCCTCTCGCTCTTCGATGTCGTTGTAGTACACCTGCCCGACCGGTTCGCCTTCCACCAGGATGATATAGCAGCGCCCCAATTCCGGCGCAGAGCCGTCAAAGAAATGGGCTTTGTGATCCTCGCAAAACTCCTCCCAGGAGGGCGCTGGATTGTCCGGGAAAGTTGGCGGCCCCATCATCGCACTGGTGACATCCGAAAGCGCCGCCCACTCAAACACTGCCCGCCGGTCGTCGGGCGTGGCAGGACGCAATATGACTGTTTTACCCTTGATATTCATGCTTGACTGTCAGACTCCCGGATTGATTTTATCGAAACGTGCGGTGCAATTCAACGCCTGTCCAGAGCCGCTGCCAGGGCTATTCGCAAAGTCTGCGATTAGCCCTGAATCCACCCCCGCGGCTTCGCCGCCGCCCCCACAGGAAAGGGGGCAAAAGAATATCGAACAGCCGTGGACCCGCCACGGCATTACTTTATTTTTGTCCCCCGTCCCCCGACATCCCACCAGGTCGGCGAGCCGTCTTCGATGAACAGGGCAAAGAACCAGCCTACACACACCACCCCGATGATCAGGGGGATCAGCAGCAAAAGTGCTTCCGGCGTACGCGCCACGCGGCGCACTTCGCTGTCAAAAGTTGTAGGGCAGGAGAGAACCTGCCCATTCCCGTCCAACGCCAGGTACACCGGCTGCAGGAGGCTGCCTGCGCGGACCAACTGGCGCGTACCTGCCAACGTGGTCCGCTCCCTGACCCAATCCGGGGCGGGGTGGACAGCATAGTCAAAAGCCGGTTTCACGCAGCGCTGCCAGGCGCCGTCTTTCAGGCAGTACAGGGTCTGGTCAGCGCCCAGTACGAACAGGCGCTGGTTGTAGCTCCCCAGCAGCTCGCCCGCCGGAACGTTCAGCGGCGGCAGTGCGCTCCAGCTGGAGCACTGCCAAAAGCGCAGCGCGTCGAATAGGGTCATGCCCGCCAGCAGCATCAATGTGGCGGTGCCAACCGCCACCAGGCTCAAGGGTGATATGGAAAAGGTGATTCGTTGGGTCATGGGGGTCTCTGTGCCATCGCGATTGCATTGATTCTACATCCAGGCGCACTTTTCGAAACTGCCAAAGGCATGGCAATCCACCTTCCGCAAACAGGTCCCAACCTGGACCAAAACTGGCCTTTTTGACTATTTTTAACATCAATTTTGTTTACTTAATTGACATGTCTTTTTGAATTTGCTACTATGCTTACAACAGCCACTTAACAAAAATGCAAGGTGCCGCATGGCGCCGTCATCACAGCGGGGGCAACACCTGGCTCATCTTCTTTTTCCTCAACTGAGTCCGTGCCTGGGATCTCAAAAGGAGTTTGCGTGATGAAGAAACGACCATCTGCGCTGTGGGTTCCCCGCCTGCTTGGGAACCTGTTGATCATTTTCAGCCTCGTCCTCACTGCCCTGCCGTCCTCCACGGTGACGGCAGCCCACACCCCCAACCCCACCGCCGTCACCATCGCCGGTTCACTGCAGTCCGAATTGGGCTGTCCCGGCGACTGGCAGCCGGAGTGTGCCGCCACTCACCTGACCTATGACGCCAGCGACGATGTCTGGCAGGCAAGCTTTACCCTTCCTGCCGGCTCCTACGAATACAAAGCCGCCCTCAACAACGGTTGGGATGAGAACTACGGTGCGAATGCCGCTCCGAGTGGGGGCAACATCGCCCTCAACCAGGGCGCAGCCACCGCCGTCAAATTCTATTACGACCACAAGTCCCACTGGGTGACCAGCAACGCCAACACAGCCATCGCGGTCGCACCCGGCTCTTTCCAAAGCGAGCTGGGCTGCTCCGGCGACTGGGACCCCGGCTGCCTGCGCTCCTGGCTGCAGGACCCGGACGGCGACGGCATCTCGTCCTTCAGCACCACCGTCCTGCCGGTGGGCAGTTATGAGGGCAAGGTTGCCATCAATGAGTCCTGGGACCTGAATTACGGGCAGGGCGGTGTGCAAAACGGCGCCAACCTTGCCTTCAGCGTCAACGCCGCCGGATCCACGGTAACCTTCACCTACGACAACACCAGCCACGTACTGACCATCCAGGTCAAAGCCCCCGGGCCGGGCCTGGATAACAACGTGGAGTGGGACGGGCTGCGCCACGACTCGCGCGACCTGCTCTACCGCACCCCGGGTGGAGCCGTCCCGGCTGGCACGCCGGTGCTGCTGCGCTTCCGCACCTTCCACAACGACGTGAACAGCGTCAAGGCGCGCATTTATGACCTCAACGCGGGCGGGCAGCGCATCCTGCCGATGAGCGTGGCTGCCAGCGATGTCTCCTGCTACCAGGCCGGGCTGGAAGCTGCCCGCTGCGACTTCTGGCAGCTCAGCCTGGAGAACGCGGACCCCAACAACCTGTGGTACCGCTTCATCGTCACCGACGGCAGCAAAACCGTCTATTACGCCGACAATACCGCCGCTCTGGATGGCGGTTTGGGCAGCCCCAACGACAATCCCATTGACAATTCGTACGCCCTGATGGTCTATGACCCGGCCTTCAGCGCGCCGGACTGGGCCAAAAGCGCGGTCATCTACCAGATCTTCCCCGACCGCTTCCGCAACGGGCGCAGCAATAACGACGCAAAAACCGGCGACCTGCGCTACGACGATCCTGTGCTGCGGCTGCCGTGGAACACCCTGCCCGAAGGCTACTGCCGCGGTTATGCCGACGGCGCCACCAACTGCCCCTGGCGTTTCGGCGCCATTCCGCCCTGGGGTGTGGGTCTGCCCGAAACCCCGCGCGGTCGCGACTATATGGGCGGCGACCTGAAAGGTGTGGACCAGAGCCTGGCTTACCTGGTCTCGATAGGCGTCAACACGCTTTACTTTAACCCCATCTTCGACGCCGGCTCCAACCACGCCTACGACACGCAGGACTACTACAAGATCGACCCCTACTTTGGCACGCAAAAGGACTGGGAGAACCTGGTCAAGCACGCCAACCAGCTGGGGGTGCGCATTGTGCTGGACGGCGTGTACAACCACCTCTCGTCCGACAGCCCCTTCTTTGACCGCTACAAGCGTTACCCCACAGTGGGCGCCTGCGAGTCGGTTGACTCGCCCTACCGGGATTGGTTCACCTTCCATGACGGCGCAGCCGGCAGCGGTGTATGCGCCGGCGCCAACGGCCCCAACTCTGCCACCTATGACGGCTGGTTCGGTTTTGACAGCATCCCCGTGCTGAACAAATCCAACCCCGAGGTGCAGGCTTACTTCCTGACCGACAGCAACAGCGTGGCGCGCTACTGGCTGGTGAACGGCGCCGCCGGCTGGCGTATGGACGTGATGGGCGACGCCTCCTTCCCGAACGGCTATTGGGAGACCTTCCGTGACGTGGTGAAAGGCACCAAACCGGATACGCTGATCATCGGCGAGCTGTGGCAAAAAGACAGCACCCTGCTGCGCTTCCTGCGCGGCGACCGCGCCGACACCACCATGAACTACCGCCTGCGCGACGCGGTGCTTGGGCTGTTAACCCCTGGCCCGTTTGACTCCAAGGGCTTTGCCGACTCCGGGCGACAGATCAGCCCCTCCGAGTTCGCCGCGCGCATGTCCTCCATCCAGGAAGACTACCCGCAAACCGCCTACTACTCCCTGATGAACCTGCTGGGCAGCCATGACACGGCCCGCCTGCTGTGGGTGCTCACCCCCGGCAGCGCCACCCGCGCCGACAAGGAGTTCAACGCCGCCAATGTAGCCGCCGGACGCCAGGTCCAACGCATCGCATCGCTGATCCAGTTCACCCTGCCGGGCGCACCGACCATCTACTACGGCGACGAAGTGGGCATGACCGGTAACGATGACCCGGACGACCGCCGCGCCTACCCCTGGCTGGATGCCGGCGGCAGCCCCTCCATGAGCACGCTGGTGCATTACCAGGCCCTCGGTTTGCTGCGCAAGCTCAACCCGGCCCTGGTCAAAGGCGACTTCAAGATGCTCCTGGCAGATGACGCCGCCGAAACCCTGGCTTATGGTCGCAAGACCACCGCGCAGGGCGCGATAGTGGTCGTCAACCGCGGCGCCGTCGCGCGCAGCGTCACCGTTCCGCTGGCTGGATACGTGCCGGACGGCGTCAAATTCTACAACGTGTACAACGTGGCCAACACCGGCCTGTCTTCCACGACGGTCTCCGGTGGCGCCATCACCGTCAACCTGGCCCCGCGCAGCGCACGCCTGCTGGTCACCGGCAAGGTGGCGCTGCTGCCCCCGGATGCCCCTGGCAACCTGATGGTGGTGGAGGGCAATGCCAGCCTGGACCTGAGCTGGAACGCCGTCTCCGGCGCAGCGGGTTACAACCTGTACCGCAGCCCGCTCAGCGGCGGTGGGTGGGTCAAACTCAACGTCGGCCCGCTGACGGTCACCAACTACGCCGACACCGGCCTGGATAACAATCGCCTGGCCTACTATGTGGTCACCGCGCTGGACGGCGCCGGCAATGAAAGCGCCTTCTCCGTCGAAGCCAGCGGCCTGCCGCACCCGACCATCGGCTGGGCCAATCTGCAGTGGCCGCCAAGCATGAACCACACCCTCAGCGCCACAACCCGCACCGACACCGCCTACGGGCAGGTGTGGATCGACGGCCTGACCAACCTGCCCGGCCCGACCCCCGGCCTGTGGGCGCAGCTGGGCTTTGGCCCGCAGGGCAGCAATCCCACCGGCGCCGGCTGGACCTGGGTGGACGCCTCCTTCAACGTGGATAACGGCAACAACGACGAGTTCAAAGCCTCCCTGCTGCCCGAAGCGGTGGGGGTGTACAACTACGTTTTCCGCTACTCCACCACCAACGGGCGCGACTGGCTGTACGCCGACCTCAACGGACCTGTCGCGGGCGGCACTTTGCCTCCCAACCCCGGCGTGCTCACGGTCAACTCCAGCGGTGACACGACCGCCCCGGTCGCGCCTGCCAACCTGATCGTGCTCTCCGCATCGCCGGCAGCCATCGAACTGGCCTGGGACCCCATTGTGGGCGACCCCAGCCTGTACGGCTATGAGGTACTGCGCGCAGACGTCAGCGGCGGACCTTACCTGCAAATCGCGCGCGTGACCGCCGCCAGCTACAGCGACACCCAGGTCGCCGAAGGGTTGACCTACTACTACGTGGTGCGCGCCCTCGATAACGCCTTCAACCGCTCCGGCAATTCGGCCGAAGTGACCGCCACCGCCAACCTGCGCACTGTCACGCTCAACTTCAACGTCACCGTACCCGCCACCACCGACGCCACCGGGCGCAGCGTGTATATCGCCGGCTTCCTGGACCGGCTGGACGGCGGTCTGCCGCAGTGGAACCCCGGCGGCGTGGCGCTCACCCGCGTGGACGCCACCCATTGGACCATCACCCTGACCGGCAAGGAATCGGTGCAGATCGAGTACAAGTACGCGCTCGGCGACTGGAACTTTGTCGAGAAGGACGGGAGCTGCAGCGAAATTGGCAATCGCCAGCTCACCCTCAGCTACGGCGCCACCGGCGTGATGAACATCAACGACACGGTGGGCAACTGGCGCAACGTCGCGCCTTGCGGCAATTGAACCCTGCCGGCTGCGTGAACGCGCAGCCGCGCTGAGACAATAAAAAGCGCTCCGGACGGCACAAACCCCGTCCGGAGCGCTGGTTTCTATCGCAAAGTCCGCTTATTCACAATCATCCGGAACAGAGCGGCGAATGCTCTAGTTCTCACCGTGCTGCATCGTGTCACCCA
>JACRAG010000111.1 GCA_016213455.1 Anaerolineae bacterium
AGCTGGCGGTGGACGATGTGAGTTTTCAGGTCAACGGGGGCGAGATTTTTGGTTTCCTCGGCCCCAACGGCGCAGGCAAGTCCACCACCATCAAGATGATTGTGGGCCTGCTGCACCCCACGGAGGGTGAGGTGAAGGTGGGCGGTTACAACGTGGTGACCCAGCCGGTGCAAGCCAAGGCAGCCTGCGGATATGTGCCGGATGAGCCCAACCTGTATGCCAAGCTGACCGGTCGGGAACTGCTGCAGTTTGTGGGCGACCTGTATGGGCTGGACAACGCGCGGGCGGCGCATCGCGCCGAAGAACTGCTGCGCTTGTTTGGTTTGGTGGATGCTGCCGGCGAGACCACCGACTCCTACAGCCACGGTATGAAGCAGAAGGCCTCTCTGGCAGCGGCTTTGATGCACGACCCGAAAATCCTCATCCTGGACGAACCTACCGTGGGCCTGGACCCCAAATCGGCGCGCCTGATCAAGGATATTCTGCGCCAGATGGCTGACCGGGGCGCGGCGGTGATGCTCTCCACGCACATCCTGGAGATCGCGCAGAACATGTGCGACCGCATCGGGATCATCGACAAGGGCCGCCTCATCGCCGTGGGCACGATGGATGAACTGCGTAAATTGGGCCAGGGCGAGAGCAGCCTGGAGGATATCTTCCTCAGCCTGACCGGCGGTACGGAATATGCAGAGATCGCCGAGGTGCTGAAATGAGCGTCGCTGCTTTTCCTGAGCCTGGCCTGTGGTCCACGGTGTGGAAACTGCTGCGCCTGCGCATCATGATTGCTGTCAACGGTTTCAAGCGCGCCAAACGCGGGACCAAGGTGGGCATCATCTTTGGCGTGTTGGGGGTGCTGGTCTTTCTGGGGTTTGTGCTGTTCATCAGCATCTCCCTGTTGAACTTTCTGCGCTCCCCGGCTTTGCAGCAATACCTGGGCAATTTGACCGCGTTTGTGGAGTCCTTCCCGACCATGCTGGTGAGTGTTTCGACTGCCGGCATCCTGGTGACAGGGTTTGGGGTGCTGCTTCAGGCGCTGTATCTTTCGGGCGACATGGATTTCCTGATGAGCGCGCCTGTTCCCATGCGCGCCATTTTCGTCGCCAAATTGATCCAGGCGGTGCTGCCCAACTTCCTCATCATGTGCGTGTTCACCCTGCCCATCCTGATCGGGCTGGGTATCTCCGGCGGCTACAACCTGCTGTATTACCCGATGGTGGTAATTGTGCTGGTGATGCTTTCGCTGTCAGCGGCAGCGCTGGCAAGCCTGCTGGTGATGGTGGCAGCGCGCTTTTTCCCCGCCCGGCGCATGGCCGAGGTGCTGGGTTTTGTGGTGGGTACTTCATTCTTTGTCTTCTCGCAGTCGGCGCGCTTCATGAACTTTGACGTGGAAGGCGACCAGGTTGCCAGCCTGCTCAATACCACGGCGCGTTTCAACCAGCCCTGGTCGCCGTTGAGCTGGGCGGGCAACGGCCTGATTGCGCTCGGCAAAGGCGAATGGCTGCCCGGGATCGGGCTGCTGCTGTTGACCCTGGTGATCACCAGCGGTGTGTTTTACGCCGCTCTGGCGACCAGCGAGCGCCTGTATTACACGGGTTGGTCCAGCCTGCAAAACAACCGGCGCGCCAAAGCGCGCGCCAAAACCAACGGCGCTGCCATCAAGGTCAATGGCCCCAATGCCCTGGCGCGGTTGATTCCCGCCCCGGTGCGCGCGATCATGGTCAAGGACTTGCGCATGTACCGCCGCGATCTGCGAAATGTCTCGCAGTTGATTACGCCGATCATCCTGGGCGTGGTGTACGCCTTCAGCCTGCTCCAACAGGGGGGCGAGGTCCCGGGCGGTCGGGGTGAAGCGCCGGCCTGGATTATGCGGTCGCTCGAAGCCGTTTTTCTCTATGCGGATGTGGGCCTGGCGCTCTTTTTGGGCTGGATGCTGGTGCAGAACCTGGCGGGAATCGGCTTTTCGCAGGAGGGCAGGTCTTACTGGATGCTCAAGTCCGCGCCGTTGGGCCCGCGCACGTTGATTATGGCCAAATTCCTGGTGGCATTTTTGCCGGCCTGGCTGGTGTGCGGCATCTATGTTCTGGTGCTGCAAATCCTCAAAGGCGCCAGCCCGCTCTCCATGCTGATCACCCTGCTGGCGCTGGGGTTCATCTTGATGGGCCTGACAGGGATTTACCTGGCCTTCGGCATTCAGGGCGCAAAATTCAACTGGGACACGGTGCAGCAGATGAACCAGGCGGTGGGCTGCCTGGGCACGCTGGTGGGCATGGCTTATGTGCCGGTATGCTTTGTGCTGCTCGCCGGTCCGCCGGCGGTGGTGGTGATTCTCGGCTGGCCGGTGCTGGTGGGGCAATTGATTGGCCTGCTGCTTGGCGCGGCTGCCGGGCTGGGCGGCGCCTGGATTGCGCTTTCGCTGGTTGAAAAGCGTGTGCCAATGCTGAATGAATAACAAACCGTAAAGAACTGAATAATCAAAATGAGCCGCGACAAGCGGCTCATTTTTGTTGTTTTGTTTTATTCCGGGAAGTTGCCGGTGATCTGCTCGATTTGTTCGAGGATGTCATCCGTCATGCGCTCTTCCAGCGTGGCGGCGCCCAGGTTCTCATCCAGTTGTTCCAAACTGGAAGCGCCGGTGATGACCGAGGAGACTTCCTTGCGGCGCAGCACCCAGGCGATGGAGAGCTGGGCAGTGGTGGCGCCGATTTCATCGGCCAGCTTGGTCAGCTGGCGCACCACGGCGATGCGCTCGGGGGTGATGCGGTCGCGGATCCAGGCCATGCTGTCCAAAGAAGCCCGGCTCCCGGAAGGGATGCCGTCATTGTACTTGCCGGAAAGCAGGCCGAAATACAGCGGGCTGAAGGTGGTCAGGCCGATGCCCTGGTCGCGGCAGACCGGGGTGAGGAAGTTTTCCACGCGTTTGCGGTGGAACAGGTTGTATTGCGGCTGCTCCATGCTGGGCGGGATGAGGTTGAGCGCGCGCGCCGCCCCCACCGCTTCCATGATCTGGTGCGGTTCCCACTCCGAGGTGCCCCAGTAGAGGATTTTGCCCTGGCGGATCAGGTCGTTCATCGTCCAGACCACCTCGTCTACGGGGGTGTCTGGATCATAGCGATGGCAGAAATACAGGTCGAGATAGTCGGTGTTGAGGCGGCGCAGGCTGGCGTGAATCGACTCGGTGATGTGCTTGCGCGATAGTCCGCGCCCAT
>JACRAG010000094.1 GCA_016213455.1 Anaerolineae bacterium
CGCCTACACCCACCCCCACCAACACGCCGACTGTCACGCCCACCCCGACCGAAACGCCCACCGCCACCCCCACGCATACACCGGACCCGACCAATACGCCTGAACCGCCCCCCACCGAGGAACCCGACGAACCTGACGTGGTGGCAGCCGACGATGGACGCTGGATCGATGTGGACCTTTCGGACCAGATGCTGTATGCCTACGACGGCGACACCCTGGTCAACTCCTTCGTTGTGTCCACCGGCACCTGGCAGCACCCCACCGTGCTGGGGCAGTACAACATTTACGTGAAATACCGCTACACCGACATGTCCGGGCCAGGTTACTACCTGCCGGATGTGCCATACACGATGTATTTCTACAAAGGCTACGGCCTGCACGGCACCTACTGGCACAATAACTTCGGCACGCCCATGAGCCACGGCTGCGTCAACCTGCGCACCGAAGAGGCCGGCTGGCTGTTTGATTGGGCGTCCGTGGGGACGCTGGTCAACGTCCACGAGTGAAACGGCGATGAACACCCTCTTTGCAGCCGACCTGGCCCATCTTTCCCGGCGCGAGTTTTTACGTCTCTCGGGCCAGGGCTTACTGGGCCTGTTCGGGCTGCCCTTCTTGAGCCGCGCCGGTCAGGCGCTGCGCCTCAACGAACCCGGCCATTCTCCGTCCGCTGAGCCAGTGCGCATGGGCCGCAGCGTGGATGATGAACTGGAAATCTTTGACAAGCCTACCTTTTCCGGTGAACTCCAGCAGGTGTATTGGCGCGACCTGGTTTTCGACATCGACGAAGTCGTCTTCGGCGACATGCAGCCGCGCCACAACCGCGTCTGGTACCACATCAAGGGCAAGGGCTTTGCCCATTCCGGCAAGATCCAACCGGTGGAGCTGAAAACCAACACCCTGGTGCGCGCCGTACCCGAAGGCGGGCGGCTGGCGCAGGTCACCGTGCCCTACACCGACGCGATCAAAGACCCACTGAAACCGGACGAGCACGCCTCGCGCCTGTACTACGACACCGTGCACTGGGTAATGGACGTGTCGGAAGACCGCAACGGCAAATCCTGGTACAAAATCTGGGACGACAAGCGCAAGCGCCATTTTTTCGCCGAACCCGAGCACCTGCACCTGCTGGATGCCGAAGATGTGACTCCCATCTCGTCAACCCTGCCGCAGGAAGCGCGCCGCATCGAGGTGCACCTGCGCGACCAGATCGTCATCGCCTACGAGAATGACGAACCGGTGCTGATCACGCGCGCCGCCACCGGCGGCAAGTTCATCGACGGCGATTACACCACGCCCTTCGGCAATTACATCACCAGCCGCAAGCGCCCTTCGCGCCACATGGCCAGCGAAGACCTGGCAGCGCCCAACAGCTTTGACCTGCCCGGCGTGCCCTGGGTCTCCTACATCACCGGCGGGGGCATCTCCTTCCACGGCACCTACTGGCACAACGACTTCGGCAAACCGCGCAGCCACGGCTGCATCAACCTCTCCTGCGACGCCGCCGAATGGATCTATCGCTGGACGCATCCGGTGGTGCCCTTTGACCAGGCTACCTGGACGGATGATAGCGGTACACAGGTGCGGGTGTTATAATTAATCGCATGTCCGCACAACCGTTGTTTACCGGATTGGTGATTGACGAACTGGACCGTCCCGTCCAGACCGCCTACGTGGGCGAAGAACCGTGCTACGTGATCGACGACCACGGTTTTCGCCGGCATATCCCTGCCGAACAGGTCGACCGGCAGGTGCTGCAGTACATCCGCGATCAGATGAAAGGCAGCGAAGACGCCATCGCCGACCAGACGGCCAAGATGTTGGGGCAGGATGACATCTTCAGCCGCGCGATGATCCAGAACCAGCTCAAGAACATCGATCAGCAGTTCGACCAACTGCTCAAAAACGGCATCCCCGAAGCCGGACGCGCCTACATGGGCATGATGGGTTTTCGCGTGGTGATCAACTTCCACGGCGAAGTGCTGCGCGTGGATCAACCCGGCGCGATTGGCGGGGAAGACGAAGAATAAATCACGGAGAGAAGGGAACGCATGGTAGAAACCCGATTGCCCGAATTTATCCCCGGATTGAAACTGAGCGAGATGTATTACCGCGAAGCTGTGCGGCCCATCTTGCAGCGCTCTTTTCCCGATCTCAAGCACGCCGCGGCGTTGATCGGGTTTGGCTCCGACGTGATCGGCTTTGATGATCTGCGCTCGCGCGACCACATGTGGGGACCGCGCGTGGTGCTGTTCCTGCCGGAAGAGCGCTTTGGCGAGATGGAAAGCGCCGTGTGCGACAAACTGCGCGCCGGCCTGCCCACCTCTTTCCGCGGCTACCCCACCAGCTTCGGCACCCCCGATTCGGAGGGTGTGCGCCTGCTGGAAGAGCGCGAAAACGGCCCGGTGGACCCCTTTATCGACATCACCACCCTGCCGGCCTTCTTCCAGAACGAAATCGGCTGGGACACCCGCCGTCCGCTGACCACCGCCGACTGGCTCACCTTCTCCGAACACAAGCTGCTCACCCTCACCGGCGGCGGCGTGTGGCACGACGAGCTGGGCCTGGAAAGCGCCCGCCAGGCGCTGGCTTACTACCCCAAAGAGATCTGGATGTACCTGCTGGCCTGCGCGTGGATGAAGATCGGGCAGGAAGAGCCGTTTGTGGGCCGGACCGCCGAAGTGGGCGACGAGATCGGCTCGCGCATCATCGCGGCGCGCATGGTGCAGTCGGTCATGCACCTGTGCTTCATCATGGAGCGGCGCTACGCCCCGTACAGCAAATGGTTTGGCACCGGCTTTAGCCGCCTGGAGATCGCGCCGCTCATCCAGCCCAACCTGACCGGCGCGCTGGAAGCCAACGATTTCCGCACCCGCGAGCAGTACCTCAGCCGCGCCTATGAAATCTGCGCCTGGAAGTTCAATTCGCTGGACCTGGTCAAGCCCGTGCCGGGGCGCGTGACCTTCTTCCACGACCGGCCATTCAAGGTCATTCACGGCGACGCAATTGCCGGGAAGATCATGGAAGCCATCAGCGACGAACAAATCCGCGCCATCCCCGGTTATGTCGGCTCGGTCAACCAGCTCAGCAACTCCACCGATGTGATCTCATACAACGCGGTCACCGAACGACTGAAAGCCCTGTACTAAGCAAGCAAAAACCTCTCCAGAAAACGGAGAGGTTTTTTTATGGGTTCGAGGTTTCAAATCTGGGCCCTGGAGGCTCTGCGAGAACGCCGTGGCGATCTTCCACTTTTGTACCACGCCTGTAGAATTCCCTCTTCCCAACCTTCTCCCATCGGGAGAGGGTGCGCCGGGCTTGGACGGCGCGGGTGAGGGAGTCCTGACTCCCTTGTCCTTACCGGCTTACCCCATCCCATCCGGGGTGTGATAGATCGCCACTTCTTCTTCCAGGGCCACCTTGCCATCCCGCCGGTGCAGGTACCACACCGTCAGCGCGCTGCCCAGCGCAATCGCCAGCAGGCCTATCACCCCGGCTTCCGGGCCATACGCGCCGCCGGTCAACCACTCCGGTCCACCCTGCTGAATGGCGACAAAAGTCGCGCCCGCGTTGGAACCGCTGACCGGGAAGCCGAACACATTACCCTGGAAGAAATTCCAGGCAATGTGCAGGCCGATGGGAATGGCGAGTTGGCCGGTGAGCATGAAACCCAGCCCCAGGAAGATCCCCGCCAGCATGGTGGTGAACACACTGGTCGGCGTCGCGCCGGGGTTGGCTGCATGCAAATAGCCAAACAGCACCGACGACAGCCCAAAGGCAATCCCCAGCGCCCAGCGCGGCTTGATCACCCAACCGTTCAGCCCCTCAGCCAGGTTGGTGATCAGGTAACCGCGCGAGGTCAATTCTTCCTGAATACCGACACAGATGAACAGCACCAACGACAAGCCCATCCCGGCCCAGAAGGATTCTCCCTGACCATTCATAAAACCGGTTATCGTCACCATGCCGGCGCCTAGCTCCACCCCAAAGATGAGCGCAATCAACCCCGCGCCCAGCGCCAGGCCAAAGGCGAAATCCTGCCACCAGCGCCGCGAAATACGCAGCCCATAATCGGCAAACTTGCGCCGGTCGATCAACATGCCCACCAGGAAAACCCCCAGCGTCACCCCACCGGTCAGGACCACATAGCTGATCCCGGTGACCAGGTTGATGGAGATATCCGCCGGCAGCAGATTGAACAGCCAGCCCAGGGGAAGCTGCATACCACCGGTCACCAGGGCCATCAAAACCAGGCCCAGCACCAGCCGCAGGATCGCCCGGAAGCGCCCCTCGCCGTAATGCCAGAAAAATGATAAAAAAGTGCGCATGGGGCTCATCCTCTCCATTCAGCCAGGACAGACATTAATCGGGATAAATGGTCGCAGCCGCGAAGTGATCGCGCTCGACCGACTGCCAGCTTTCGCCGGTATCATTGGCAATATAGCCCCCCAGCAGGGGCGAAACCGCGCGGATTTCCTCAGCCACGCGCTGGGCAGCCCGGCGCATGGAAAAGTGTGCGTTGGCCGCCGACCGCAGGCTGATCAGATGCAGCGCGCTGCGCAGGTTGAGGTCCATCAACACGCGCCGGTTGTAGCCGTTGGGCACCACATAGGCGGCTGCCGCGGGAAGGCTGGTCTCCAGCTGGCTGAAGGCCAGGTGCGCAGCCTGCATGGCTGCCCGGTAGGGCTGCTCAAAACCAGCCTCCTGGATGAAGCGCGGCAGGGCATAGCCCAGGCGGGTGCTGAGCGGCTGCACGGTCTGGGTCATCATGCGGTGGCGCTTCAACTCAAAATACCCGCCCTGGTCCAGGGTCAGGTCGATGGTGTAGCGCGCGTATTCCAGCTCGCGGGGCGGAAGGTCATGCCGCCCGCGCCCACCCAGCAGTGTCTCTGCCAGCGCTGTCCGTTGATCCGGCGACATGGCGCGCACACGGTGCAGCGCCTGTCCAAAGCTGACCGCACCGGCGCGGTACAGTGCCGCCGCCAGCACGCGCAGTTCGCCGTCCGCGTCGCAGGCTTCCAGGTGACACCAATCCTCGGCACGGTCCACGCCGGGCAGTTCCGCCGCAGCCACGCCGAAATCATGCGCCACCTGTTCCCAGTAGGGCACCGCCTGGACATATTTGATCAAGGTCGGCACGCGCATCTCCGCCACATGGCGGATCTCATCGCCCATCTGGCGCACTTCCGCCAGCGGGTGAGAGAGCATCTTGCGCAGGGCATGCTCCAGCGCGCGCGCGTTGATGGTCATGCCCACGTTGGCCAGGGCCGCCGCCGGCAGCAAAAAGCGGCACACATCCACATAATCCGAGCGAATGCGCCGCTCCAGGGCCGCATCCGATTCGCCTTCCTTGCGCGGTGTGCGCGCAGCCACCACCTGCCGGACCGGCTCCAACGATTGCTGGTAGGTCTCAAAGAGCATCTGCACCGTCTCGCGATACAGCCCCAGCAGGGGGTGTCCGTCCAGTTCGGTCGGGGTGTGGAAATCCTCCGCGCCCCACTTCTGGTAGCGCGTGGATTTTTCGGTGTAGGAGGCCAGCCGGTTGGATTCCAGGCATTCCACCGCCAGGCGCGAGATGTTCTCCACAGCAATGTGCAGCACGGCATGTTCCGCCACCGAGGCATGACCGTAGCCCACCACCCACTTTTCGTGGAACTCGGCGGACCGTTCTTCGGTCAGCTCTGCGGCGATTTGGCGAAAAGATTGTGGGGAACGGGATGTCTTGGCGAACGCCACCGCGATCGTCTCGGGCGGCAGGTCCATCGGGTCCAGCAGATAAACGTCACGTTTGGGGGTCACGGGCCAATACCTCCAGTGCCTTGCGAATATCAGCATGAATCTGGTCGATCAATTCCTGCACAGAAGCGAAGCGCAGTTCGCTGCGCAGCTGCTCCACAAATTCCAGGCGCATGGTTTTACTGTACAGTTCGCTGGCAGCGCCGGGCAGGTGGGTTTCCACACGCAGCGGCGCATGATTGCCAAAGGTCGGGCGGACGCCCACGTTGGTGACTGCCGGATGCCTTTTGCCTTCAACAATCGCCCAGCAGGCATATACGCCGTTGGCGGGCAGCAGTTTGTGTTCCCACAAATCCAGATTGGCAGTCGGGAAACCGATCTTGCTCCCGCGCCCATCGCCGTGCACCACCGGGCCTTCCACACTGTAAAAACGCCCCAACTGGCGGGCGGCATCCGCCACGCGGCCCTCCCCCAGCAGCGCGCGCACCTGGCTGGAAGAACCCTGCCCGCCTTCCAGCACCACCGGCTCCATGCGCCGCACCGTGAAGCCCATCGCTTCTCCCAGGCGGCTCAGGGTGGGCAAATC
>JACRAG010000095.1 GCA_016213455.1 Anaerolineae bacterium
ATCCTTGCCACCAACCACATGAGCCGCGTGGACAGTGTATTCCTGTTCCTCAACCCATCCCGCGACGACGTGACCGCCCTGGTGGCTGACAAATACCAGACATACCCATTTTTCAAATGGATGCTGGATTCCGCGGGGATCATCTGGCTGGATCGAGAAAATGCCGACTTTGGCGCGATTCGCGCCGCGGTGGATGTGTTGAAACGCGGCTACGCGTTGGGTATCGCGCCGGAAGGCACGCGCAGCGCAGGCGCTCGGCTGCTGCAGGGCAAAGCCGGCGCAGCGCTGGTGGCATTGCGCGCCAATGTACCCATCGTTCCGGTGGGTATTGCCGGCACGGAAAAGTTCTTCACCAAGGCGCTGACCTTCCGTTTCCCCAAAGTGTACCTGCGCTTTGGAAAGGCTTTCACCCTGGCTCCGCTGGAGCGTGACCGCCGCGAAGAGCAGATGAACCAGTACACCGAAGAGATCATGTGCCGCATCGCGGCGCTGATGCCGGACCAGTACCACGGCTTTTATGCCGGAAACCCGCGCATCGCTGAAATCCGCGCCTTGAACGGCCCCATGCAGCTCGAGAACGAATAAACGCCCCCATCCAAAATCTTAGCCCCCTGAACAAAACTGGGGGCTTTTCATTGCCTGACGGCAAGCCAACCGGTTTGCTTCGACACGCAACCGGGAAGCCATCTCTATACATAACATGGCAGTGCGTAGAATAGTTCGACCTTCTGGTCATTGCGGCGAAACCGCGGGGATGGATTAAGGACGAAACGCAGACTTTGCGAACAGCCCTGTTTAACCGTCCTCGGCTGTTCGTAAAGTAGCTTGACAATCTTGGGGTTTGGGGTGTTGGGCCGGTCTATGACCGGCCCAACACCCCAATTATTCTTTTACCCCCTTTCCTGAGGGGGCGGCGGCGAAGCCGCGGGGGGTGGATTAAGGGCTAATCGCAGACATTGCGAACAGCCCTGTTTAACCGTCATGTTCTGATTGACACAACAGACAGGCAGGACTAGAATAGTCCTGACAGGTTGTAAGATTTTCCACAGGGGCGCAAGAGGGGCAAACAGTTCATGACAACCACCCATATCAATCGCAAAGTTTACCAGGCGCACCGGGATGTTCAACGCAAACGCATATTGAGCGTCGCGGAAATGTTGTTCATCCAGAACGGCATCGACAATGTCAGTATGGGCGAAATCGCCACCCTGGCAAAAATTACCCGGGTGACTCTATACGAATATTTCAGCAACAAAGAGGAAATCGCCTGGGAGATTTACACCAAAATCCTCGAAGACATTGCGCGAGAAATCGAACTCCTGCGAGCTGATTCAAGCGGCAACGGGTATGAAAAACTGGAACGCTACGTTAAATACACCATCAAAACTTTTCAAACCCACCCGGAACGCTACCGCTTTGTGGCAGTGCTCAATTTCCTCTACGCGCGAAGAATTGACTCCGATAGCATGGTCAATGCCAACGAAAAAGCACTGCCGGGCATTTACCACCTTCATGGCGAAATGATAAAGGAAGGCATTGCGGATGGTTCGATTCGCAATGACCTGGATATTGAACTCGCTTCGGCAGCCATCAAGAATTTCCTCAACGGCGTGGCGCACCGCCTGGCGCTGCTGCAGGACAATGTGTTTGATGAATTTGGTTTCGACTCGGCCGACCTGTACGAAGAAATCTGCCTCACCTACCTGCGCGGCTTGAGAGCCTGATCCGCCACGCAGCGCCATTCCCGTCCGGCGTGAAATCCTCGTTCACAATAAAAATGATGGCTGCTCGACTGGGTCCACCCAATCAAGCCTTTTTTGATTCCATCCATCAAATACCGATGGAACGGGGTACTAAGCCAGAGCGGGCAAGTTGATCACCAGGTCCGTCCCTGCCGCCGGGCGCAGCTCGACTGCCCAACCGGTCTCCCCCACCCCATGCAGCCCAAACCGCCGCAGCGCCAGCGCGCCAGACAGCACCGTCAGACGCGCCTGCCAGCGCTGCGGAACGCGACTGATTTCACACACACCCCAGGCCTGCCCGTTGGACCAGAACCAGCGCCCTTCACGCGCCGCAAAAAGCATGCGGCTTTCCACCGCAGAATAGTGAAAACCGCTGCATGCCAGCACGCCCGCCCAGGTGACCATGGCGCGCGCATAGTGATGCCCGCACTCTGCCTCATCAAATGGACTGCGCCGCCGGCCGTCATAGCGCGCGCGCACATCGCGGAAACAGGCCAGGCCTTCCTGCTCCATGCCTTCATACAGCAGCCCTACCGCGGCGGTGTACTCAAAGCCGGTCATCACTTCGGTGAAATAGGGGAATGGCCGTTCCGGGCGGCCTTTGGGATAGCTCGCCATCAATAAGGCGGTTTCATCGCCCAGCACATAAGAGCGCATGCAGTTGAAATGATCGTGAAATCCCACCCGCCGGTTATAGCGCAGCACCGATTGCAACGCCTGGCGCACATGGGTTTCGTCCAGCAAATAGCCCAAACCGCACACATGCGCCATCATCTGGCCCACAAGCTGATCCACCAGGCAGCCGGAGGCCAGCTGGAAATCGGGCCGGGCCAGGTCACGCGCGCCCATGCCCACCATCAGCCCGGGATAGATCTGCTGCGCACTTTCGACCGGGCGCACCTCATGCTCGTAATACTCACCGTTGAAAAGCTGCGCATCGGTCCACGCCTTGCCCTGGTCAAACAAACCACGACACGCCAGGGCAAACGCCGCTTCACCCAGGTGGGCAGCCATTTCCTCGGCTGCCCGCAGCGCCCCCAGATACCAGCCCTCCATTTGCGGGTTGGGGCCAAAATATTCCACATCCATGGTGTTATGCTGGCAGCCTTCCATCACGCCGTCGCGGTCGGCATCCCAGCTGCCGGGCAGCCAGCAAAACTCCAGCGCCTTTTTCGCCTTCGGCCACAACCGGCGCAGCAGGTCTTCGTCACCCGACAACTGCCAGTCGCGGTAGAGCTTCATGATGCAGCCCATCTGCCCGTCCGCTGCCGCCGCACGCCACTCGGCGGAACGCTCCACTGGCAGCCCGGCGCGGAAACTCATCAGCCCATCTTCGGCAGTGCACAGCCCAAACTCGATCTCGCGCTGCCCGCGGCTCAACGCCCCAAACAGGAAAGCCGTAGCCTGCTCATAATTCCACACATGCGTGCAGGAGCCGTGACAGCAGCCGGCATGGTCACCGCAGCCTTCCCAGGCATACAGGCGTCCATCCGCGGTGCGGAAACAGGTCTGGCTGCGCAGCGTGCTCAGGTTGAACAGCGCAGCCTCCTTCACCTCGGACGGCAGGCTGCTCTCGCAGAATGCGCGCACAAAAGCCAGGCTGCGTTCCTCCAGCTCCGGCAAATGGGCTGCGGCGTACTCCGCAGCATCCCAGGCATCCAAAAAGCGTTCGGTGTAGTAGTTTTTCAACCGGTCGCCGGGCGCGCAGCAGCCATCCACGCAGGCTTCCTTCGGCGTCCAGGAAGTGCGGTTGGGGAAATGCCAGGCAAGAAAAAATGTAACCGCGCGCTCCTCCCCGGCTGGTACGCGGAATTGCACCGCCAGCGAGGCCATTGGCATGGGCTCATCACCCGCGGCGCATGTTTCCAACACGCCGTCCGTCGAAAAGTCATCCCAAAACCCCAGCATGTCGTTACCCCAGCCGCCGGACTGCGTGGCCCAACTGGTGCGGTAGCTGACCGACTCTGTGGCATCTGTCGCCAGCGCCAGCGTGCCCCACGCCTCCGCGCCCGGGTCCACGCCTTCGCTGCTGAAATACACCCCCTGCAGGCGCTCGCCGCGATGGAAACGGTTGCGGTTGCTTTTGGCGCCGGTGAAGACCTGCGAACCGGCAAAACCCGGCTCCACGCGCGAACCATCCACGCCGATAAAATTGGGCAGCGAGCCGCACACCGCCGCCTGCCAATCCTGAGCGGTTGGGTTGCGCACCACCCAGCGAAAAATCGCCACCGGCACGCCAGACAGATCTGCATCGCCCGGAATGAGCGGGTTGAAAGCCTGCAAGGTCACCGCCAGCGGAACATCCGGGTCGCTCAAGAAAACCTGTCCGAATGGATAGGCGGCGGCGAAACTGGCCTGCCGGAAACGCGGCAGCCCGTGGTTGGCTGCCGGGCTGCCCATGGCGCCCTCGTAATCCTCCTCGTCCAGCGGACCCTCCAAAGCGCGCGTAAAGGGCTGGCTCTCACCCTCGCCCTGCGGGGCCAGGCGGATGGCAAAGAACGGCTGCCCGCCCTGCCCGAGACCTTTGGGAGTAAATCCCTTGGCGGGCCGGTTCATCACCTCCCAATCGCGCAGATCGCCCCGACCTCCCAGCGACACCGTCCCCGTGCCGATGCCGCCCAGCGGCAGAGCGATGCGGCGCAAATGGTTGGCATCGTAGTGTTTCAGGATGGGCCAGTTGGTTTGGGTCATGGGTGAACCTCCAGGGTTGTCTTGATCCCGGCCTGTGAAGGCGGGCTAGGATAAAAAGGACTCTGCCAAAAATTCTCTGCCCCCTTGATTAATTCTAGGCGAGATTGCTTCGATGCCTTCGGCATCTCGCAATGACACTTTCTTGAGGTGATTTTGAGCATATCCCGGTTTAAATTCAATTATCAGACAAATATTACAATCGCCCAGCCACCCAACATCATGGCTGGGCAGTGCGCAATGTTGTTAATTTTCGGACAGGTTTTAAGTGTACCTCAACAACCCGGTATTCCCATCCACCGAAAATCGCCAATCAGCCCAGGCGACTCCCGAAAATCACAGCTTTTGACTTCTTAAGGTCTTCTCAAAGTCGCTTGAAAATTTTAATAACCTTGTTCTTTCTCACTGGGGGTTGACTTTGAGA
>JACRAG010000104.1 GCA_016213455.1 Anaerolineae bacterium
ACGATAGACCGGACAGCACCTCTACTTTTACCTGACGGTAAAAAAAATCTGTTGCTCTTTGACTACCTAGTGCGCGATCTGAACGCGGCCCAATTCGGCCAGGTTGTCGTCCGCCTTCACCGGGCACAAGCGGAAGGCATAGCGGTACAGACCGGGCATCACCTTGAATTCACGGTGCACCGGCGCCATCCAGCCGTCATCGCCGCCCACGCCCATGTGCCAGCCATCCAGATGCAGCACCGTCTCAGACAGGCGGGTCAGTTCAAACGGATGTCCAGACTTTTCCAGGTCTTTCACGGCATAATGCAGCGCATCGAAGTGCAGGGGGCGGTCAGCCACCGTCAGCAGCCCGCAACCTTCCCCGTCCAGCAGGGCGATCCAGCGCGCGTCTTCTTTGCCGCCGCTCTCGCTGGTATACACATACGGGGTGAACTGTTCGTCCACGCTGCTTTGATAGCACCCAACATGCGCTGCCAGCTTGCGGTCGGCATAACTCTCCTGCGGACCACGCCCATACCACACCAGGCGCTCAAAACCGGCGGGCAGCGCCAGCTCCAACCCAATGCGCGGCAGGTGCGGCAGGCGTATATCAGCTTGAACCTCGTTGTCCACCCGCACGGAACCGTCGCCGTAGACATGATAAACCACGCGGCTGTCGATCCCGGCAGGTTTGCCGGGCGCTTGAATGTGCGCAGCTACCCGCACCAGCACCTCTGCGGCGCTGACACGCGACCAGGAGAAATCCGTCACGCAGCGCTCCAGGCAGTCCAACCCGGCTTTGCGCCATACATGAATGCTGGCGCCCGGGTTGCCCATCAACAGGTCGATGTCGGTGGGCGCGCGATAGTATTGTTCACGCGGTCCATAGGCAATCAATTCGCGCCCGTTGGCAAAATACGAGTCAATCGTCCCGTCCTGCTTGTTGAATAATACGCGGAAGGTGCCGCCGGAGATCGCCAGCTGCGCATCATTCTCTTCCACGTCCACCGCGGGCAGTCCAGCCGGAGCGATGACCGGGCGCGCCGGCACAGGCAGCAGCAGCGCAAATTGCTCAGCATAAACTTCGTGCCCGGCGTCCGCCCACGGGGTGGCCTCGGCGAGCAGGAAATGGACGTTGAGGAAGTATTCTGCGCCGGCTTCGAGTTTACCCGGCGAGCTGAACGGCACACGCAGGTCACAGCGCTCGCCGGGGGGCAGGTCCGGGCATGCCATCTCGCCCGACTCGATCACCTGCCCGTCCTCCATCACCTCCCAGGTCACACGCAGGTGACCCAGGCTGAGCGCCAGGTGTTTGTTCCACAGCGTAAATTTACCCGCCAGCGTTTCTACCGGCGATTGAGCCAGCAGCGCCAGCGGCGCCTGTACCTTTTTCACTTCCCATGCGCCGGGGTGCGGGGTCAGGTCGGGTCCCACAATGCCGTTATTGCACATTTGCGGGTCCTCATTGTTCTGGTAGAACAACGAGTAATTGAAATCGTCGCCAAAGTCCCCGCCGTAAGCGTAGAACCATTCACCCTTATCGTTTTGCTTGAGGATGGCTTTGTCATTCCAATCCCAGATGCAGCCGCCCTGGAAGCGCGGTTCCTTGTCGATCAACTCCCAGAACTTAAAGAAGTTGCCCGTGCTGTTGCCCTTGGCATAAGCATATTCGCACATCATCACCGGGCGGGTCATGTTCGGGTCTGCCAGCACGCTGCGAATATAGTCCAGGTCGGGATACATGACCGAGAACACATCACTGACTGCCGGGAGGAAACGACCGCCTTCATAATGAACCAGGCGGGTGGGGTCAGCCATGCGCAGCCAGGCAGCCATCGCACCGTGATTCGGCCCGCAGCCCGACTCGTTGCCCAGCGACCACATGATCACACTCGGATGATTTTTGTCGCGCAGCGCCATGCGAGCAGCGCGATCCACGTAGGCATTCAGCCAGTCGGGGTTGCAGCTCAACTCCGAAGAAACGCCGTGTGTCTCCAGGTTGGTCTCGTCGATCAGGTAGATGCCGTACTCGTCACACAGGTCATACCAGGCGGGATGATCGGGATAGTGGCTGGTGCGCACGGTGTTGAAGTTGAGCTGTTTCATCAGCACCACTTCTTTGCGCATATCTTCCACGGTCAGCGCGCGTCCACGCACCGGATGGTGCTCGTGGCGGTCCACCCCGCGCATCACCAGGCGTTTCCCGTTGACCAGGATCACGCCATTGCGGATCTCCACCTGGCGGAAACCCACCCGGGTGCTCTCAAAATCCAGCGCTTCGCCCTCGGCGCTGCGCAGCGTCAAAACCAGGGTGTAGAGGTGCGGTGTTTCCGCCGTCCACTGCAGCGGCTTTTCCACCTTCAGTGTGGTCATCGCCGCGGCGGTCTTGGCGCGGATCGGGTAGAAATAATCGGTGTGGTTACTCACCTGGATCTTGACCGGTTCGGCAAACACAGGTTTGCCTTGCGGGTCCAGCAGCATGGCTTCCACGCTGTAGGCTGCCATCCACAGCACGCGGGTGATGTTCACCTCAATGGACAGGTCAGCGTCGCGGAAATCCTTATCAAACGCCGTGCGCACGGTCAGGTCTTCAATTGCTACCGCGGGTTTGCTGTACAGGGTCACATCGCGCTGGATGCCGCTCATCAGCCAGAAATCCTGGTCTTCGAGGTAGGTGCCATCGCAATAGCGCATCACCTGCACCGCCAGCGTATTCACGCCGGTCTGCACATAATCGGTCACATCGAACTCCGCCGGAAGACGGCTGTCCTGGCTGTAGCCGACCTTTTTCCCGTTCACCCACAGGTAAAAAGCCGAATCCACGGCTTCAAACAGCAGCAGCACACGCCGCCCGGCCCAATCCGCCGGCACCTCAAAGGTGGTGCGGTAGCAGCCGGTCGGGTTTTCATCTGGCACAAAGGGCGGGTTGGGTTGGAATGGATAAGCCACATTGGTGTAAATGGGGTTATCCCCAAATCCCTGCAGCTGCCAGTTGCCCGGCACAACGATATCCGCCCAATCGCGGTCTGCGTATTCACTCTGGAAGAAACCCTCCGGCACGCTGTCCGGGTTGGGCGCCAGGTGAAAACGCCAGGTCCCATTCAAGGATTTCACATATGGGGATGCCGTGCGGTCGCAGGCTGCCGCCATCTCCGCCGATGCATAAGCGCCCAACGGGGAATGCCCCGGTCGTTTATTGATTCCAAATACCTGGGGATTTTCCCAGTCTCGTCGTTGAGTCATACTACCTCCAAAAACTACTTTAAACTGATGTCGTCCTGGGCCAGAGTCTTCAGGAATCCACTCACCTCGTCGGGATTGGTGTACACCCGATCCCACAGGTTGATCACAAACAGGAATCCTTTGCCACCCAACTCTTTGACAATGCGGTGAGCGCCTTCTGGTCTTAAATAAAGCTGGCAGCGTTTGCCGCCATCGCGGATGCGCTTGAGCAGCGGCAGCCAGTGCTCGGGTGTGGGCTGCCCGTCGCCGGGGATCCACTGAATACCGCGCAGGCGTTCAATGCCCAGCAGCAGATCCAGGTGCGGAATCTGCCCCTTGCCGTCCAGGTGATAGAAGCCGTGCTCCAGCATCGCGCAGCATGCGGTCAAGTCCGGCACCACAAAGCGCTCAAACATGGCAGGCGAGATCATGTACGAGAAATCGCACTGCAGCATGTAGGTCGTCTGGTTGGACCAGATCGGCGCCCAACTGCTGGTACCCCGGCTGTAGGGTTTGATCACTTGGTGCAGCTCGGTGTAATAGCGCTTCCACAAACCGGTGACCTGATTGACCAGGCGGTCCACCTGCTCCGGCTCGTCCAGAGTGTCCATGAGCAGATCCTGGGTGTCACGGAAGGACGCGATGATGTCCAGATTGCCGCCCAAATCGGTATGTGAAACCTGCAGCATCCCGTCATAGCGCTTTCCAAACGCCTCGGTCAATTCCTTGACACGCAGCCACCACACGTTCTGCGCATCATACGCCAGATCCAATTGGTGGATGGGCGGCTTCTGTCTGGGTGTGAACCAGACTGTCTCGCTGGGTTCCACCACGCTGTTGACATTGGAACCCAGGAAACCAGCCACAATCCCCGGACCAAAATTGACCCACAACCACGGGAAAGCATCCGCGAAATAGCGGGTGCTTTCCAGAACACGCGCATAGCGGTCCACCACTTCCTCCGCCGGCATCTCCAGCGGATAGTTGCTCATAAAGTGGTGCGCAGATGGAACCGCCGGATCTTCAACATTCAAATAGACCAGCGGACGGTCGAGCTCACCCTCCCACCAGGCCATGGTGTCGCGTTCCACGCGTTCCCAATCCTCCCAGCCGAACTGGAGCCGGGGATTTTCGCTCATGCAAAAGCCTCCTTGCTCAACCACACCGGCGACTCATGCTGCGCATCGTAGGGGCGCAGCCGTAAGCGGAAGCGCGTCTCCTCAGCTTTGAGCTGGTATTTTTCCAGCCGGCCTGGCCCGCAGCTCGCACTGCCCAAACCGCTCTGCGCGGCATCCATGTTCAACACCACCTCGTCCAGGCGAGTCAGTTCGTGCGGGTGGCGCGAGTGCTCCAGGTCAGACACGCTGTAATGCAGCGCCGACAATGTGATCCACGGCGAACCGGCGATCATCAACCCGCGCCCATCCTCGCCGGTCAACCCGGCCCAACGCACCTCGGTGCGGGCGCCATTTTCCTGCGTCAGCACATATTTCACAAACAGATCATCCACGCTGGCGGAGTAGACGCCCACTTTGGCGCCTTCCTGGCGATCCACATAGGTCTCGTGCGGTCCGCGTCCAAACCAGGTCAACTTCTCCATCCCGGGCGCTGAAAGCATCTGCATCCCCAGGCGTGGCAGGAAGGGCAGCCCTTCCACTTCAGGTTTAACATGCACGTCCAGGATCACATCTCCGGTGCCGTAGATGGTGTATTGCGTTTCCACACTGAATGCGGCTGGATCAGGCTGCTTGGGGGCCATTTCATAGCCACCCGCTTCAATCACCCCTTCCAGTTCGGGTGGAACCGGCTGCTGCATTTCCACCAGCAAGCTTTTGAGCGCCACCAGCATTTCAAAGATGCGGTTTTGTTTGGCCAGTTCGCTGATGAAACTGCGAATACGTTCTTCTTTATTCATGCCGGGCAGCGCGCTGTATTCCAATCCCATGCGCGGGCACAGCGCCATCAAGGCCTCATCCGAGAGCATCATGGTCAGGCCCATTTGCAGCATCCGCAGGCGTTGTTCAGCGGTCTCAGCCGGGGGCAGCACCGCACCGTCCTTCACCTTCACTTCAGAGGTCACCACAATGCGCGCGGAATCTTTGGCGATGCGCTCCGCCTTGACCCCGGTGATGGTCTCCGCCAGCTGGTCGTAGCCAACCGAACGCCAGCGCATGGCTGCGCGTTCTTCGCCCCAGGTGTTCAGGTCATTTTCGGTCGGCGCGCGCCAGAAATTGATCGCCGGACCTGTGCTCAACAGTTCTCGTCCAGCTTGCTTCAAAGACACCATGCGCCCGTCCTGCTTGTCGAAGACCAGGCTGAAATTCTTACCCAGGAAAACCATGCGCGCCAGCGACTCTTCAATCTTCAATTCCGGCAGACTTCCTGCGGAAAGCGGATAATCCTGCGGCACAGCCATCGGCAGTTTGAACTGTTCCCAGGCTACTTCGTGCCCGGCAGCGCCCCACAGGGTGTCCTCGGTCAAAGCAAAGCTGAGCGTCAACCAATATTCAGCGCCTGGAAGCGCCGGAAGGCGTGGAATGGCGATGGTGATCTCTTCCGTTTCGCCCGGACCGGCGTGCAGCGCGGGCAGCCTGCCCTCAGCCAGCTTGCGATCGTCTGTGCTGATGCTCCAGGTCGGCGTCAGGTAGCTCAGATCGCCAAAGAAATTTTTGTTGCGCACCGCCAGCTTGCCGGCAGACAGGTCCACCGCGGTCACCGCCAGCGGCTGGTAAACCTTTTTGATCTCCCACAAGGCCGGGTGTTCCGTACGATCCGGGAAGATCAACCCGTTGCAGCAGAAGCTGAAATCGGAGGGCTTATCGCCAAAATCACCGCCGTAAGCAAACCAGGGGCGACCCTCTTCCGTCTTACGAATCAGCGCCTGATCCACCCAGTCCCACACGAAAGCGCCGCGCAGGCGCGGGTAGGCTTCGATGATCTCCCAATACTCCTTCAAGTTGCCGGGGCTGTTGCCCATCGAATGGGCATACTCACACAATATGAAGGGGCGCGTCTCGCCAGGCACGGTGGCAAATTCCACCAGCTTGTCCAGCTTGGGATACATCGTCGAAATCATATCCACATAGGGTTCATTGCGCGCCGATTCATAGTGCACCGGGCGGGTCGGATCAAATGCATGCATCCAATCCGCCAGCGCAGCGTGGTTGGGTCCGTGCCCCGACTCATTACCCATGGACCAGATCACCACACACGGGTGGTTCTTGTCGCGCTCCACCATGCGGCTGCCGCGCGCCATAAAGGCTTCTTTAAATTCCGGGTCCTTGGTCGGTTTATCCCAAATGCCATGCGACTCGATGTTGGCTTCGTCGATGATGTACAGACCGTACTGATCACACAACTGCAGGAAGATGGGCTCGTTGGGATAGTGGCTGGTGCGCACCGCGTTGACGTTGAATCGCTTCATCAGCAGGATATCCTGGATCATCGACTCGACTGTCACCGCATGCCCGCGGTCGGGCATGTTGTCGTGCCGATTGACGCCGCGGAAGTACACTGCCTGTCCATTGATCAGAATCTTGCCGTCTTTGATCTCCACCTGGCGGAAGCCAACCTTGCAGCTCTCCACTTCCAGTACTTCACCCTCCGCCGATTTTAAGGTCAGCGTCAGGGTGTACAGGTTGGGGAATTCCGCGCTCCACTGCGCCGGCGATTGCACCAGACCGGACAGCTCCAGCGTTTCTTCCACGCCGCCCTTCACATCCACAATTGCCGCCTGCGCCCAACCGTGCGCGGGTTGCCCGGAAGCATCATACAGGGCAGCCTCCACGCGCAGACCTTTTTGCGCGCGTTTTGCATAATTCTTCACCTTCACCTGCACCGAAAGGGTCGCATCACGGTAAACGGAATCAAACGTGGTGCGCGCCCAAAAATCACGGATGTGCGCATCCGGCGTGGCGTACAGGTAAACGTCGCGGAAAATGCCGCTGAGGAACCACATATCCTGGTCTTCCAGGTAACTGCCGTCCGACCAGCGGTACACCCGCAGTGCAAGGCTGTTCTCGCCTGGTTTGACCAGCCCGGTGAGGTCAAATTCAGCGGGCAGGCGGCTGTCCTTGCTGAAACCGACCGGTTTGCTATTTACGTATAGATAGAAGGCC
>JACRAG010000105.1 GCA_016213455.1 Anaerolineae bacterium
CCGGGTTTTGCGTTTCAGCCGTTATGGGGTGCTGGCCTGGGTGTTGTATATGACAGCGGTGACCGGCAAACTGGTTTTTTCGGATGTGGATCCGTATTATGCCCTGTTCAACTTTTGGACGAGTGAAGTTGCGCTCGGCGGGCTGGTTGTGTTGGGGCTGACTCTGGCGGCATCGTTATTCGTAGAGCGTCCATGGTGTAAATACGCCTGCCCATACGGCGCCGTGTTGGGGATCACCAACCTGTTCCGCGTATTTGGCATTCGCCGCGAGGCATCCACCTGCAAACTGGACGGCGCATGTGATATCACCTGCCCGATGAATATTCCCGTCAGTTCACAATCGGTAGTCCGCGATCACCAGTGCATCTCCTGCCTGGAATGCACGTCCGAAGCGCGCTGTCCCGTGGCAGGGACGGTGGTTTTCTCGACTGGAAGGCTGCAGCGTAAAGACAGTCCGGTTGTGCCGGATTCTGTAGGAGCGAAATAAGATGAAGATCACTTCCATCCCTCTGTCCATTCTGATCTTTGTTTTGCTTTTTGGCGGCATTGGCGTAACCAGCGCATTCAACTGGTGGAAAACCGAGAACACAAAGATTCCCGCCACCTATTCCGAAGGGGCAGCGGCCGGGCAGTATAACCCGGCGGATATCCGCGGTTCGTATACCTTTGGTGAAGTGAGTGATCTGTTTAATGTCCCCCTGGCAGACTTGCAGGCGGCCTTCCGCTTGCCCGCCGGGACAGACCCGGCTGGTTTTACGGTGAAATCGTTGGAGAGCCTGTTCGCAGATCTGCCGGTTGAAATGGGAACGGGGTCGGTGCGTTTGTTTGTGGCTTTCTATCACGGCCTGCCTTATGATCTTTCTTCAGGCGAGGACTCGTATGTTTTTGCAGAAGCTGCCCGGATTTTATCAGGGCAAAAGCGTATGTCCCCGGAGCAATCTGCATACCTGGAAAGCCATATCGTGGATGATCTGCCGGCGTCGGTGGTGGAAACAACCCCGGTGGAAACCGCAGCGCCGCTGCCCGCAGGCCAGAGTACGCCGGTTCCGACGGAGCATGCCGCGCCAGCTTACACCATCACCGGGAAAACCACCTTCCAGGATGTACTGGATTGGGGCTTGACCCAGGAAAGCATTGAGGCCCTTTTGGGCGCTGCGATGCCAGCCCCGCAAATGACACTGAAAGATTATGTTACCCAGCAAGGCGAGGAGTTTATGACTCTTAAAACCGCCTTCCAGGCTGAAGTGGACAAGTTGAAGTAAGTTCAATCGATCCAATCTTAAAGACCTCCGCGCAGTTCTTATCCAGATGGATGAAGCTGCGCGGAGTTTCTTTAATCCCTTATTTTCTTCTTTGGGACAAACGCCTGCCTGTCTACACCGGGATAGGGGCGGAATGCCCTCGTATTTTTCAAGACGCATCTTCAGACCTGTTTGTGGAGTCATGATCGCACCTGTCCTCGATAGGAGGCGATGGAGGGTCGTCTTAACACCTGCTTAACGGGTGCCTTGATATAAACAAGCTGACCTTGAAGAGGAAGAGGAGTGATATGGGTGACTTGCTTGTGATTCTGTTTCTGACGGTTTCTTTTGCCATTAGCCGCATGGTGATCGATGGTTTGGCACGCTTGAAGGAGTGAATGAATATGGTCTATGAAATTGTGGGGGGGATTGCCCTCTTGCTGTTGATTTACTTGTTTTTTGCTTTGTTGAAACCGGAGAAATTTGGATGACAATGCACGGTTGGCTGCAAATTCTGATCTATTTTGTGATACTGGTTTTGACAGTCAAACCATTGGGGGCCTATATGGCTCAGGTTTACCAGGGGAAAGCCAGCTTGCTTTCGCCCATTTTGGGTGGTTTGGAACACCGGTTCTATCGCATCGCAGGAGTCCATCCGGATGAGGAAATGAACTGGAAAACCTATGCGATTGCAGTTCTGGCCTTCAGTCTGGTTGGCGTTGCTTTTCTTTATCTGCTTCAACGCATTCAGCATCTTCTGCCGCTCAACCCTGCCGGTTTTGGGGCTGTTGCGCCGGATTTGGCGTTGAATACGGCGGTCTCGTTTGTGACCAATACCAACTGGCAGTCCTATGGCGGCGAGACTACCATGAGTTTGCTGACTCAGATGATGGGAATGACTGTCCAAAATTTTGCTTCTGCGGCCGTCGGGATCGCCGTGTTGATGGCGTTGATCCGTGGATTATCCCGTCATCAGACAGATGGGCTGGGGAATTTTTGGGTGGACCTCACCCGCGGGACGCTGTACATCCTGCTACCGCTTTCCATCCTGCTGGCGGTACTGCTTGTCTCTCTAGGAACGGTACAGACGCTGGCTCCGTCCGCCACGGTCAGGCTGTTGGAAAACGGTGGGGAGCAGGCGATTGCGCTGGGCCCCGTCGCATCACAGACGGCGATCAAGCACATTGGCACCAATGGTGGAGGATTTTTCAACGCCAATTCGGCGCATCCATTGGAAAACCCCACACCCATCTCCAACCTGCTATTGATGCTGGCTGAAACCATCATTCCGGCTGCGTTGACCTATACCTACGGTGTCATGATCAAGGATACGCGGCAGGGTTGGGCAATTCTGGCAGCCATGCTCTTCTTGTTGGTCGCTTTCACGGGGCTGGCTTACAGTGCCGAGGCAGCTGGAAATCCGGGTCTGGTCGCGTTAGGCGCGGATCACACGCCCGGAGAATGGCAGCCTGGCGGCAACATGGAAGGTAAGGAGCTGCGCTTTGGCATCGCACCGTCTGCTTTGTTTGCTTCCATCACAACCGCCACTTCTTCCGGCGCCGTCAACAGCACGCATGACTCCTTTACCCCATTGGGTGGAATGGTGACCCTTGTGCTCATGCAGTTGGGCGAGGTGGCCCTGGGAGGTGTAGGGTCTGGATTATACGGCATGTTGGTATTTGTGCTGGTGGCAGTGTTTGTGGCGGGTTTGATGGTCGGGCGCACGCCGGAATATCTGGGAAAGAAAATTGAACCCTTTGAGATGAAGATGGCTGCGCTTCTGATCCTGTTGATGCCGTTGCTTGTGTTGGGACTGACCGGGCTGGCTGTATCGATTGACGCGGGCACTTCTTCCATCAGCAATCCGGGTTCGCATGGTATCAGCCAGGTGTTATATGCATTCACCTCGCAAAGCAATAACAATGGCTCTGCGTTCGGTGGATTGAGCAGTAACACGCCATTCTATAACTATGCAGGGGCGGCAGCCATGTTGATCGGTCGATTTTGGGTCATCTTGTTGACCCTCGCTCTGGCGGGATCGCTAGCCGGGAAGAAGAAGGTGCCAGCAGGCGCAGGTACGCTGCCAACCGCCTCTCCATTGTTTGTTGGCTGGTTGATCGTGGTTGTGCTGGTTGTAGGCGCTCTGAACTTTTTACCTGCACTGGCATTGGGTCCGGTGATTGAGCATTTATTGATGGCAGGTGTGTAATGATCGGTCATACTGAACCGAAAGATCAGAAATTTATCAAAGCAAAAATGATTCGCCAGGCAGCCATGGACGCTGTCTTGAAGCTGGATCCGAGACGCATGGTGCGCAACCCGGTCATGTTTGTCGTGGAAGTGGGTTCACTGATCACCACCGGTTTGTGGCTGCAAGCGCTGCTGGGAAATGGTGAGGCTCCTGTTGGTTTTATCGGTGCAATTACCTGCTGGCTGTGGTTCACGGTTTTGTTTGCCAACTTTTCTGAGGCTTTGGCAGAAGGTCGTGGAAAAGCTCAGGCGGAAGCGCTTCGAAAAACCCGCAAAGATACTATGGCGAAAAAGCTGGCCGGTGCACATGCGGGAGAAAAGAAGCCTGATCGTTATGAACTGACGCCATCTACGCATCTTCGCCAGGGTGATTGTTTTTTGGTGGAAATGGGAGATGTTCTGCCGGCAGATGGCGAGGTGGTGCTGGGAATAGCCTCGGTGGATGAGAGCGCGATCACCGGTGAATCTGCGCCGGTGATCCGCGAGTCAGGCGGCGACCGGTCGGCTGTCACAGGCGGAACGCGCCTGCTTTCGGATTGGCTGGTTGTCAAGGTTTCGGCCAATCCGGGTGAGGGAGTCCTGGATCAGATGATTGGCCTGGTGGAGGGAGCCAAGCGCGCCAAAACCCCTAATGAAATTGCGCTGAACATTTTGCTGGGCTCTTTCACCATCATTTTTCTGGTGGTTTGCATCACATTGCTGCCTTTTTCGCTTTTCAGCGTGAAATCTGCAGGCCAAGGCATCCCAATTACCATCACCGTCCTGGTGGCGCTGCTGGCGTGTTTGATCCCGACCACCATCGGTGGTCTGCTTTCGGCGATTGGCATTGCCGGGATGGATCGCTTGATCCAACGCAATGTGATCGCGCTTTCCGGGCGCGCCGTGGAAGCTGCCGGTGATGTGGATGTGCTCTTGCTGGATAAAACCGGCACCATCACCTTGGGCAACCGGCAGGCGGTGGCTTTTCTTCCCATTAACGGAATGACTGAATATGCGCTGGCTGAGGTAGCCCAAATGGCTTCGCTTGCCGACGAAACACCGGAAGGACGCAGTATTGTTGTTCTGGCAAAGGAGAAATATAACTTGCGCGGGCGAACGGTTTCGCCAAGTGAGCAGAATCCGGAAGGAATGCGGTTCATCACGTTTACTGCGCAAACGCGCATGAGCGGAGTGGACCTGGATCACACCCGGATTCGCAAAGGTGCTCCGGACACCATGTTCTCGTTGATCGAGGATGCCGGACAGCCGGTCGCGCCGGAATTGCGCAGCATTGTGGATGGTGTTGCCAACTCGGGCGGTACGCCGCTGGTGGTCACTCGAAATGAGGTTCCTTTGGGTGTGATTAATTTGAAGGATATTGTTAAAGGCGGGCTGAACGAACGATTTGCTCAATTGCGCCGCATGGGAATCAAAACGGTCATGATCACCGGCGATAATCCATTGACAGCCGCCGCCATCGCGGCTGAAGCCGGGGTGGATGATTTTATGGCGCAGGCTACGCCGGAGAACAAGCTCAAATTAATTCGCACCTATCAAGCGGAAGGCCGGTTGGTGGCGATGACGGGTGATGGTACAAACGACGCGCCTGCGCTTGCGCAGGCTGATGTGGCGGTAGCTATGAACACAGGCACCCAACCCGCGCGTGAAGCAGCCAATATGATCGATTTGGAATCCAATCCAACCAAACTGATTGAAATCGTTGAAATTGGCAAGCAATTGTTGATGACGCGCGGTGCACTGACGACTTTCTCGATTGCCAATGATGTAGCCAAGTACTTTGTCATCATTCCGGCTGCTTTCGCCAGTACATATCCTTCTTTGGGTGTGTTGAATTTCATGCGTCTCGCTACGCCAGAGAGTGCAATCCTCTCGGCGGTGATGTTCAATGCGTTGATTATCGTGGCACTCATTCCAGTGGCGCTGAAAGGAGTGCCCTATCGAGCGGTTGGCGCTTCCAGGCTGCTGCGTGACAATCTGCTCATCTATGGCCTGGGCGGTTTGATTGCACCTTTCATCGGTATCAAACTCATCGATTGGCTGCTGGTGATTATGGGGTTGGTTTGAACCTTATAAAGGAAAAATCTCATGTCAAAGAAATGGATTTTGCTGTTTCAGGGTTTGTTTTGGAGTTCCTTGCCGTTGCTTGGTGGATTGGCTTATTGGGAAATTCACCTGAATCTTTCCAGAACACAACATATCCTGGTCGAGTTGGGTTTGATGTTCCTGGTTTACCAATGGGCCTGGTTCTGGTTCTCACAGTCTGAGAAGGAGCGGTCTGTGCGGTTGCCAGAGAAAAGGAACTCCACCATGGGAATAGAAATCCACTCTGTGCCTGTACAGCAGTTGCAGCAGGAGCAGTCCCCTCTCGACGATCATCGCTTGCCTCATGAAGTGGAAATGAATGAATTGGAATTGAGGGGATATGGCTCGAACCATTAGGGCTTCGCTGGCTTCTTTGAGTTTCTTTATCCTTATAACGGGTCTAGCCTATCCTTTGTTGATTACAGGGTTGGCTCAAGGGCTGTTCCCCTGGCAGGCGAACGGTAGCCTGATGAAATCTGCCGGTGGAAGCCTGGATGGTTCGGAGTTGATCGGTCAACCCTTCACACAATCAGAATATTTTTGGGGACGGTTGTCTGCGACGGGGGACCATCCGTATAATGCGACTGCATCTGGCGGCACCCAATACAGCGTGCTGAATGAGGCGCTTGACGAGCAGGTTAAAGCGCGCATTGTTCAATTGAAAGTGGCTGATCCGGAGAACACGGCTCCTATTCCGGTCGATTTGGTGACGGCTTCTGCTAGCGGTTTGGATCCGCATATCAGCCCTGCGGCTGCGTATTACCAGGTGACCAGGGTTGCCAGGGCGCGCGGAATGCGTGAAGAGGATGTGCGTTCCCTGGTTGCTTCCCACATCGAGCAGCCTGTTTTGGGGATTTTTGGCGAGCCGCGCATCAATGTGCTTCGCCTTAATCTCGCATTAGACTCTTTGCTACAATAATGAAAATGAACGCTCGGCCGGATCCTGATCAACTGCTGGATAAGCTGCAGGCGGAAAATCAACGGCAAAAGCTGGGAAAATTGAAAATTTTCCTGGGTTATGCTGCCGGGGTTGGGAAGACATTTGCCATGCTCGAAGCCGCCCACCAGCGTTTGGGCCAGGCGGTGGATGTTGTGGTAGGCTATGTCGAAGTCCATGGTCGAAAAGAAACCGAATCGTTGCTGGTTGGTTTGGAGATCATTCCACGCTGCCTGGTGGACTATCATGGAAGAAGCCTGGCAGAAATGGACCTGGATGCGGTGCTTCGACGCAAGCCACAACTGGTTTTGGTGGATGAATTGGCCCATTCCAATGCGCCGGGCTCACGGCATGTCAGGCGGTATCAGGATGTGGAAGAGCTGCTCTTGGCTGGAATCGACGTGTACACGACGGTGAACATTCAGCACTTTGAGAGCTTGAATGATGTCGTGTATCAAATCACGGGTGTGAAAGTAAGGGAGACGGTTCCGGATCGCATCATCGATGAAGCTGCCGAAATTGAGGTCATCGATTTACCTCCCGACGAACTCATTCAACGGCTGCGTGAAGGCAAGGTGTATGTGCCTGAGCAGGCCAGCCGGGCGATTGCCAAGTTCTTCCGAAAAGGGAACCTGACCGCGCTGCGGGAAATCAGCCTGCGCCGCGCCGCCGAACGGGTGGATGACCAAATGCGTACTTACATGCAAGCAGAGTCGATTTCCGGACCCTGGCCGGCGGGAGATCGTATCCTCGTTTGTCTGAGCTCGCATCCCCTGGGCGAGCGCCTGGTGCGTGTGGGACGCAGGTTGGCTGATGACCTCAACGCGGAATGGATCGTCGCGTTTGTCGAGACGCCCGGCCATATGCATATGCCTGCGGATAACCGGGAGAGAATTGCACGCAACCTGAATATGGCGGAGCAGATGGGTGCGAGAGTGGAGCATATGTCAGGCGCTTCGGTGCCTGAGACGATTCTTGAGTTTGCACGGCGAAACAATATCACGAAGATTGTCGCCGGGAAACCGTTGCGGCCGTTATGGTATGAACTGCTGCGCGGAGGATCGGTGGTTGACCAGCTAATCCGGGAAAGCGGCAGGATCGATGTTTATGTGGTGAGTGAAGAGGCTGGCAAGCCGGTTGATATCGCCATGCCTAACCGAAAACCGCGCATGCGGTGGGATCGCTATTTGTGGAGTATTTCATTGGTTGGGGTGGCTGCTATCATTAATTTAGGGGTTTATCGAAATTTTGCACCGACCAACCTGGTGATGATCTTTCTGGCTGCCGTGATTGTTTCGGCGGTATGGCTTGGTCGGGGGCCGTCCATCATGGCGGCATTGTTGAGTGTGCTTCTCTTTGATTTTCTTTTTGTTCCACCCCGTTTCAGTTTCGCCGTC
>JACRAG010000100.1 GCA_016213455.1 Anaerolineae bacterium
AAACAGCCATTTCATCACCTTTTTCCCGTAGGCAAAAACGATATATGAATCCTTCTCTAATATTTCTTCTATCGCGGTTTTCTTAGAGAGAACCGCCAGCTTCTTTAACATCTCTTTTTCCTACTTGCGATTGAAAATTTGATCCAAACCTAATCCCATATGGTGGGTCAATGTAAATCATCTGCACCTTGCCCGCCAGATCTTCACGGCGCGCCAATGAGTGCATCACCGTCAGGCTGTCACCCAAAATCAGGCGATTGCTCCAATCCACATCGTGCTGGTAAAACTGCACCGCCTGGCGGTAATCCTGTTCGGGGTCGGCAAACAACGAGCGCTGCATGGGTTCGCGCTGCGCCAGTTTAAGAATGGCCTGGGCGGATATTCGTTCGTGAATATGCAACGCGACCGGATCAACCTCAAACCAGGTTTGTTCACGCTTGCCAGCCCATTCCAGCCAGGGTTGCTGGTTGCGCAGGGCATCAGCCAGCAATTGAGCCTCTTCGTCGGTCAACGCGCGCTGTCGAGCTATCTCCAATAGTTCCGGAAGCTTGTCCGCACCGCCGGTCGGGTCAACGCGCAGCACGGGCGGCAGGTGCGGGTCGTAGCTATAACGCGTTCTTGGAAGATCTTTAACCTTTCCCTGTCCGGCCAACCCGGCAGGCGGAATATTCTTGCGCTTTTCGTTGTGGCGGTAGTCGGTGACAGCTTGATCCGGTTTCGCGGTATTCTTGCGCGGCATAAAAATCTCCCAGGTGTGCGGGGCTGGATTAAAAAGGGCTAAGTCAAATATTTAAGAAACGAAAAGCCGTAAACAATTCTTGGAACCCCGATGGGATAATTTTACAACAAAATGACCGATCCACATTCAGCCAGAGTCTTGAATTCCCTCTTCCTCCCCCTCTTTCCTCCAGTGTTATAACCATGAACATCGGAACGGAAAGAGAATCCTCCTTTCGCTTGCCCTATCCCTGCGGATCACCGCCGGGATGACCTTCTCGATGGTCACGCCGGGGCTCAGCCAACATCCTACCCGTCCTGACTCCCCCCGTCAGGTGTGGATGTAATCCAGCGGCAAGCGTAGCGGTGGTAAAATACGCTTACCCCGAACGGAGAGAAACTCATCATGTCCTTTGGTATTGGTTCCAGCGGCTTTGGCATGGGCGGGCCGGGCGGCCTGCTCGACGCATTTGGCGCCCACGAAGACCGGCGCGGTGTGGTCTTCAACCCCAGGGTGGTGACGCGCCTGCTGGTGTACCTCAAGCCGCACACCCGTCCCCTGGCGCTGGCCTTTGCTGCCATGCTGGCTGGCACCGCCCTGACCCTGCTGATCCCCTACCTGCTCAAACTGACCATCGACGGCGCCATCACCGCCGGCGATTTGCCCGGCCTGCTGCGCCTTTCGCTGATCACCGGCGCGGCTTACCTGGGCCTGTATGCCGCCTCCGCCGGGCAGCAGTACCTGCTCTCGCGGGTGGGCGCGCGCGTGCTGGCGGAACTGCGGGCGCAGTTGTTCGTGCACCTCAACCGCGTCTCGCTTTCCTATCACGACACGCACATCGTGGGCGTTTCCGTCTCGCGCGTGATCAACGACGTGGCGGTGATCAACGAGCTTCTCGCGCAAGGCTGGATCACCTTCATCGGCGACGCCTTCATCCTGATCGGCATCATCACCATCATGCTCGGCATGAACGTGCGCCTGGCGCTGCTTTCCTTCCTGGTCATCCCGCTCATGGTGCTGGCGACCGCCATCTTCGCGCGCTATGCCCGCCAGGCCTTCCGTGAGACGCGCTCCAGCGTGGCGCGCGTGGTGGGCAACCTGGCTGAGGATATCGCCGGGATGCGCGTCATTCAGGCCTTTGCCCAGGAGGACGCCACCCAGGAGCGCTTCCGCGAGGTCAACACCGCCAACCGCGAGGCGCACATCAACGCCATGTCGCTATCGTTCGTGTATATGCCGGTCATCGAGTTCCTCTCGATGCTGGCGACCGCGGTGGTGCTGTGGTTTGGCGGGCAGGCTGTCACCGAACAGCAGGTGACGCTGGGCGTGCTGGTGGCTTTCCTTTCCTACGTCTCGCGCTTCTTCCAGCCCATCCAGGAGCTCAGCCGGCTGTACACCACGCTGCAGTCTGCCATGGCGGGCGGCGAGCAGGTGCTCAACCTGCTGGACACCCCGCCCGGCGTGGATGACCGCCCGGATGCCATTGAAATGCCGCTCATCCAGGGACAAATCACCTTCGAGCAGGTCAGCTTCCGCTACCGGGAGGGCACGCCCGAAGTGCTGCACAACCTCAACCTGACCATCCCCGCCGGGCAGCGCGCCGCATTGGTGGGGCCGACCGGCGCCGGCACGACCACCATCGCCAACCTGGCGGCGCGCTTCTATGAGGTCAGCGAGGGGACCGTGCGCATCGACGGCATCAACGTGCGCGACGTGACACAGCGTTCGCTGCGCCGGCAGGTGGGCATTGTCCCGCAGGACTCGTTCCTCTTCGCCGGAAGCATCGCCGAAAACATCCGCTTTGGCAAACCCGGCGCCAGCGACGAGGAAGTGCAGGCTGCCGCGCGCCTGGCTAACGCGCACGACTTCATCGACGCCCTGCCGGACGGCTACCAGACTCACATCCTCGAAAATGCCGCCAACCTCTCGGTGGGTCAGCGCCAGCTCATCTGCATTGCGCGCGCCGTGCTGGTGGACCCGCGCATCTTGATCCTGGACGAAGCCACCGCCAACATCGACACGGTCTCCGAGGCCTTGATCCAGCAGGCGCTGGAAAAACTGCTGCACGGGCGCACCGCGCTGATCATCGCCCACCGGCTCAGCACCATTCAAACCGCCGACATCATCCTGGTGGTGGAGGATGGGCGCATCGTCGAGCAGGGGCGGCACGCCGATCTGCTGGCGCTGGACGGCATGTATGCCCGCCTGTATGCCCGGCAGTTCAAGAGTTGAGCGAAGAGCCGCGCGTCGTACGTAGTGGTTAAAATGATAAAGCGCATCCGCCGGGCAGATGCGCTTTTCTGATGCATACATCCGGGTTTAACGCCTGGCGCGCACCCAGCCCCACACCACGCCTTTGGCGGGGGCAAAGAAAAACGCCAGCAGGAAAAAGGCGGTTGCCGCCAGCACCACCGCTGCTCCGGACGCCACATTGAGGTAGTAACTGGCATACATGCCCGCCACACTGGAGAGCGCGCCAAACAGCGCCGCCAGCGCCATCATCGCCGGCAGCCGGCGCGACAGCAGGTAAGCCGTGGCTGCCGGGGTGACCAGCATGGCTGCCACCAGCCCCACCCCCACCGTTTGCAGTGAAATCACCACCGTCAGGGCAATCAAAATCAACAGCACATTGCGCAGCAAGGTCAGCGGCAGGCGCAGCGTGGCTGCCAGCACGGGGTCAAACGACATGACCAGGAAGGGTTTGTAGAGCAGCGCGATGACCGCCAGCACCACCAGCCCCAACCCGCCGGTCAGCCACAAATCAGCCGGGCTGACCCCCAGCACGTTGCCAAACAGGATGTGGCTGAGGTCCACCGCATAGGTGCGGATGGTGGAGATGAGCGCCACGCCCAGCGAGAGCGCCGCGGCGAACAAAATGCCGATGGCGGTATCTTCCTTGATGGTGCCCTGGCGTGACAGCGCGCCGATGCCCAGCGCCACAACCACCGCCGCCACCAA
>JACRAG010000101.1 GCA_016213455.1 Anaerolineae bacterium
CCAATATTTGCAGTCGAGTAGTTTGAACTGCTTATGAGTGGATTATACCAAGCTCATACAGGCGATTCAAATTATTGTCATATCCAGATAAAGAATCTTATAAAACTCTTATGCTTTTTGAGAATCCCGTATGGTCTATCCCCCTGACCCGTTGATCCGTGTATTCCTACCTCAAAGACTGGCGACAGCTGCTTTTAGCGTTTGTTGGGCCTGTTGGATGTGGGTGCGGTCGTGGCTGGCAATGAAACCTACCAGCTCGAATAAATTGGTGGGACCGAAAATGGCATGACGGGCAGCATGCTGCCATTCATCCGGGGTCAGGCTGGCAAGCCGCTCAACCAATTGGATCCGCGATTCGCAAAAGCCCTGCAGCGCAGTCTCTGTATCTTCCGAACAGTAACTGCGTGTTTCGGACCACACGTCCGCATTGACACCGGCGATGAACGCATTATCCTGGCTGAGGATGCGGGCAATGCGGGGCAGGTTAATCTCACGGTCTGAGTCGCGCAAGTGGCAAATGACTTCCGTGAAGCACCATTCACCCGGTCCTGGCATAACGTTCAAGGCTTGCGCAGGCGCTGAGCGCATCAGGTTTTGCAGGGCGGATGGGGTGGTGGACATGGTTGCCAGCATAGCGGGAGCATTTTGCAGGTCGATGCGCGCGCCGGTGCGGTCAATGCTTTCCGCCCAGGCCAACACGTCATCCAATTTGCCTTTGCGGCTGCCGGCTGGAAGGTCCGCAGGGAGGGTATTCTGGCTGTCGTCCAGCCAGAATACCGGCATGCCAACTTTTGCCGCGGGCAGAATATCATCTTCCAGGCTGTTCCCCACCATCACCGCAGGGTCTTCAGGCCAACCCAGCTGGGCCAAAATTTCAGCATAATAATTCGGGCTTGGTTTCGAGTAATGCATATCTTCATAGGTCGTGATCAAATCGAACGCATACTCGGTAACAGGCAGTCCAGCCCATGCCAGGCGGTGCTCAATGGCCCGGCGGGGAAAGAGCGGGTTGGTGGCAATCACCACTCGCCAGCCATGCGTAAATGCTTTTTCAACCAGCCTGACAGCCTCGGGGCGTGGACTGGTCAACGAAGCCAGCGAGGGGAACACGTCCTCATAGAAGCGGGTGAGCGGTTCAAGCAAGACCGGTTTGGCCGTGCCCAGTGCGGGGTAGAAATCTGCGTCAAAGGCTTCTTCCAGGGTCAGGATTGGATTGCGGTTGGCGATCATCTTGCCTGTGGCAGCCATCAAGTGTGGGGCAATTTTCTCAGGCGGAACATGGTTGGCCAGGTGACGCGCCAAGGCCTTGAGATACCCGGACAAAAAGGTATCGATGTTGTTGTTCAGCAGGGTATCGTCAAGGTCAAGCAGCAGGGTGATCGTCATGGCTGGTCTTTTAGGGTGAATTCGTCAGGCAAGGGATGGCATTGACCACAACCGATCTGTGGCTCTTTGACGTCAGTCTTGGACAGGGTGCAGTATGCCTGTACATCGACGCGGCGGATCAATCCAAAGAGGTTGGAGCGGACCTGCGCGGTTAAAACCATGTTTTCGCAGGCGTTGGCTCGTGCGATGGCGGGCACGGGGCAGTTTTTGCACAGGTTGGGCGTCCAGTTGCCAGGAGGCGCTTTCGGTCCAATCAACCGGCATTCTTCTTCCGATCGACCACGAAAGTAGTTCCCGTAAAAGTACGGGCATTCAACACCCGCTGGCGTACGCATACCTTTCCTGCACCTTTCTGCTACCTGCCTGGTTTGATTGGGTAGAGCCCTCTCATTGAGCAAATTGCGGGCCTGGCCCGCAATTTGCTCAATGGTATCAGGTTGAACCAAATCAAAAAGGATGTGCTGGAAGCACTGATTAGAATAAACTACACCCGTGTCACGTAGGAGCCCGTGCGGGTATCCACCCGGATGGTGTCACCTTCGTTGACGAACATGGGGGTTTCGATTTCGGCTCCGGTTTCAGTCTTCACCCGTTTGGTCACACCGGTGGCGGTGTCGCCGCGCACGGCAGCTTCGGCGTAAGTGACTTTCAAGTCAACCGTGGTAGGCAATTCGATATCCATGGGAGAGTCCTGGTAGAGCGTCAGTTTGACTTCCATGTTCTCTTTCATGAATCCCGCATATTCTTCCATAAGATCTTTGCCAACCGGGATCTGTTCGAAAGTCTGGGTATCCATGAAATAGTAGAAATCATCGTCGTTGTACAGGAAGGTCACCATGTGGTGATCCAGGCGGATATCCTGAACGCGATCGCCCGAGCTGAAGGTCTTCTCCAGGGTGGCGCCAGATTTCATGTTGCGAGCTTTGATGCGGATGACCGCATTACCGCGACCGGGTTTGTGATGGCTATATTCCAGCACCCGGAAGAGCTGCCCATCATATTCAAAAATGACACCTTTTCGCAGGTCATTTACATCGATCATAAACGCTACTTGCCTCTTTAACAAATTAGAAATACTAACTCGGTGAATTATAGCCTACGGGAGGAAGGGTGGCAAGATAATAGCAAAGGGTTGCGTGGTCAACGCAACCCTTTGATGTTTACAGCCGTGAAAGGTTAGCCCAGTTGGGGCTCGATCAAACCATATGTGCCGTCGCGGCGCTGATAAAGCACATTGACTGCGTTGGTGTTGGCGTTGTAGAAGATGAAGAAGTTTTCGTGACCCAGGGCTTTCATCTGTTCCAGGGCTTCAAACTCATCCATCGGTACCAGCGTGAATTGCTTGCGCCGGGAGATGATTGTGGCTTCTTCGTTTTCATCCAACACAACGGGTTCTTCCAGGGCCAGGGTGCTGGCGGCAAGACCTTCACCGCGTACGCGGGCCCGTTTACCTTTGTGGCGCTCAATTTTTCGCTGAATGGTTTCGACTGCGCTGTCGATGGCGGTGAACAGATCGTCGGCGCGCTCTTCGCAGCGCAGAATATAGCCACGACCACGCAGGGTGATTTGCGCCACCTGGCGGTCGGCCGGATTGCGCATGGATTTCTGGAATTCCAGGTCTACACGAGTCTCATCAATATCGTTTAAGAACCGATCCAGCTTGGAGACTTTCTTGTTGACATAGTCATTAATTCGTTCAGTCAATTCGATGTTCTTGGGGTAGATGTCAACTTTCATTGTCATTTTTTCCTCCTGGACTAAGGAATAGGGGTTGGCGCTGCCGGGTATTCCGGCATGACAGCCCTGGCGAATGACAGGCCGTACACCGCTTTGGCGCCGGCAGTCAACAGTGCCCGGGCACAAGCATTCATCGTCGAGCCGGTCGTGATGACATCATCGACGATCAGGACGGTTGCCTGGCTTACGTCTCTGGCGCTGAAAGCGCCGTCCACGTTGCTGGCGCGGTCCCTGGCAGACAGGCCCACTTGCGAAGCTGTCTCGCGCGTTCGCTGGAGGATTCCCGAACGATATGGAATTCCCAACGCCAGCGCAAGCGGAAACGCCAGTGTTGAAGCCTGATTATACCCTCTTTGTTTAAATCGACCAATTGAAAGTGGAACGCTGGTGATCAGGTTGATCGGCCAATTCAATTCGCGTGCGGTGCGAATCAATTCTTCCGCCATGGTCTCGGAAAGTCCGATATCGAGCTTGTATTTCAAACGGTGTACCGCGTCTCGTGCGCTGCCTGCATAAACCAGACAGGACCGCAGCGCTGTCAATACAGGGCGCTGGTTGGCGCAGTTTGGGCACAACCCGGGTGAATAAACCGGGTCCCCGCACACCGCACAAAGCGGGGCAGGGACCTGACGGATTTGTTGCCGGCAATCTGCACACCAGCGCTCGCCAATTTTCCCACATGCACACGTTGGTGGGATCACCCAATCCACGGCTTGCCAGATCAGGCGATAGAGTTGATAGGCCGGGCTGCTTGTCTGGCCCGACAAAACCATTGGCTGCTCCTGTTTCCTTCTCCTACTGGAACATGCCAGCCAACGCCGAGTTCATCAACTTCAGCGCGGCTGGGGTCATCAGAACGATGATCAACGAAGGGAAGATCAACAAAGCCATAGGAATGAGCATTTTGACTGGCGCTTTATGGGCTTCTTCTTCGGCAGCCTGGCGGCGACGTACACGCATCTGGTCGGATTGAATGCGCAGCACCTTGGCCATGCTTACGCCCAGTTGTTCACTTTGGATAACCGCGGCGACGAAACTGGTCATTTCAGAGATGCCGATGCGATCCGCCATGTCGCGCAGGGCTTCACGCCGGATTTTTCCAAGCTGGATCTCTTGAATTACCCGGGCAAACGCCAGAGATAGCTCGGATTCCCATTTTTCAGCCACTTTGGCCATGGCGGCGTCAAAACCGAGACCCGCTTCCACGCAGATGGTGAGCAAATCCAGCGCATCCGGCATGGATTTGCGAATTTCTTTCTGGCGACGGTTGATGCGGGAGGTCAACCAGATCTGTGGAAAAAGGAACCCGACGATTGCGCCGCCTAAAATGGCCAGCATGCGCTGTCCAATTGGCCAGGTTGCCTGGCCGAAGGTCACCGCCAGCAGGATGATACCGCCGAAGAACACGGCAGCAATGAACTGCAGGGCCAGGAACACAGTCGGGTCCAGGCGACCCGGACTTCCAGCCAGTTCCAATTTGCGCGAAATGCTTTGCAGGGCATTTTGGGGTGTAAACTTGACCGCCAATTCGCCCAGCTTGCGCGCAGTCGGGTAAATGATGCGCTCCTGGAATGGCAGCGAAAGCTCAATTTTCTCAAGGTCGATTTTCTCGCCGCGTTGGTTAAATTCCTCGAGGCGGGATTGTAACAGGCGGTCATCTTCGCTACCGGGATTGCGCAGTCCAATAAAAACCAGTGCTGCCGCGCCAATCACAATAAGAGCCGCAACGCCGATGATGATACCGATTGGATTCATAGATCACTCCTATCCCTAGCCCCGTGTCGAATGGAAAATGGTTTTCCACAGTCAGGCTAATATCCGATGACAATCTGATTTACCTTTTCAAAGCGTACGACACAGCGCTAGACTTCGATATCGCCGATCTTGTTCATGACGACATAACCGCTGACAATCAGGATGGCTGCGCAGGCCAGTGCCACATATCCGCATGGGAGGCGGGAATTGTTGGCTGGGCTGAAGAATTCCATCATGTAGGGGCGGTTCATCAAATACAGTACTCCCAACACCAGGATGGGCAGGATGGAAAGGAAACGTCCTGAATACATGACCTGTGTGGTTAACACGCGGATTTCGCCTTTGATGCGCACGCGTTCCCGAATGGTGTAGGAGATGGTATCAAGAATTTCGGCCAGGTTGCCACCGACCTCGCGCTGGACGTTGATGGCGGTGATACAAAGGTCCAGGTCATCG
>JACRAG010000102.1 GCA_016213455.1 Anaerolineae bacterium
ATGGTGCCGGAGGTGTGCGCCGCATTCAGGCGCGGGCGGATCGCCGGCGGACGTCCGGATTCCATGCGGATGGCGTTGACCTTGCGGATGGCTTCGATCACATCCAGCGGGCGGTCGGCAGCCAGGCCGAACTCGTTCCATTGCTTGCCGCTGCGCAGCGCCAGGATGCCGAAATTTTCTACGATGGCCAAATCGCGCGAGAGCCGGCGCAGCAAACCCAACGCGCGGGCATGTGTGCTTGCGCGCACCCAGTTGCGCTGGATGAAATCCGCTTCATTGGTCAGGCGCGCTTTCTCTTCGGTGAAGACGCGTTCATAGTATTCCCAGCGCTCCTGCCGCTGCAGCAGGTAGGCGGAGTAATTGCCGTGATAGATCTCGATTCCACTGCGCCCCATCTCCCAGATGTGGTCGACGGTATTGTCGAGGAAGTAACGGTCGTGCGAGACGATTAACACCGCGCCTTCCCACTCGCGCAAGATGCGCTCCAACCATTCCACGGCTTCGATGTCGAGGTGGTTGGTCGGCTCGTCCAGCATCAACAGGTCGGGTTTTTCCAACAGCAGGCGCGCCAGCAGCGCGCGGGTTTTTTGTCCGCCGGAAAGATGATTGAGCGGCATTTCCCAGGCATCTTTGCCCAGGCCCAGACCGTCCAACGTTTGCTGAATGCGCAGATCATATTCATACCCGCCGGCCTGTTCAAAGGCTTCCTGCAGGCGGCCGTATTCGTCCATCAATTCGTCGCTCAGGTCGCCGTTCGCCATGTTTTCTTCCAGATCGTGCAGGCGCTGCTGCTGATCTCTCAGGCTTTGGAAAGCGGTGAGCATTTCGTTGTAAACGGTGTTGGAGCGGTCAGCGAAGGCGTCCACGGCTTCCTGCCGCAGGTAGCCGATGCGTTTTCCGCGGGCGATGTTGATCCGCCCGGTGGTGGGTTGGTTGATGCCGGCAAGGATGAGCAGCAAAGAGGTCTTGCCGATCCCGTTGGGACCGATGAGACCAATTTTGCTGTCATTGGCGATGGTCGCGTTGATTCCACCAAAGAGATCAAACGCGCCAAAGGAAAGGCCAAGGTTGTCGGCAATTAATAAAGACATGGCGTCCTCCAATCAATATTCGTACAAAATGCCAGAAAGTCGCAGCCCATAAAGGAAGAAAAGAAACCGGCCGAGACACAGCCCGAGGACGTGGAATGCAATGAGGGGGAATGCAAACGGCCGCGGGCAGGAATGCGCCGCGGCCGGAACGGGTTCGTATAGCTATACCGTCAACAGGCGCACTCCGACAAGGAATCACCAACAACGCCACTTCTGGCGGTGAGCTGGTAATTCAAAGTGAGTGGGCTGACAAATACTGGCATAGACTTCCTTTTCTACTTCCAGTTTATCATGTTTTTTTGCCAAATGTCAAGAAAATCAGGATGAGATGGCAGGGCGATCCCAGGGCGATTGTATTACATGTCTGATAATTGAATTTGAACCGTGATATGCTCAAAATCACCTCCAGAAAGTGTCATTGCAAGATGCCAAAGGCTTTGCGAAGGCATCGAAGCAATCTCGCCTTGAATGGTTTGGAACTTTAACGAGATTGCTTCGGCGCAAAGCCGCCTCGCAATCACATTTTAGGGGTATTTTCTAGGACAAAATTCCAAAATGCAATCGATCTGAGGGCGATTCGGAAAACCCCATGAACTTCCTTGCGGATCACACCCTGCCAATTTGCATAAATCCCGGTATGATCAATGCAGTATGACCCGCATCGAACGCTTGGCTGCCATTCTACTGCTGCTGCAGGAAAGCCCGCGCACCTCCGGAGAGATTGCGCGCCTGTTTGAAATTTCCCGCCGCACCGTCCTGCGCGACGTGCAGGCGTTGTCTGAGATGGGTATTCCAGTGATTGCGCGCGAGGGACCAGGCGGGGGGTATTCGCTGCCGGAATCCTACCGCTTTGACCCGCTGCCGTTGAACCGGTCGGAGACATTTTTAATGCTGTTGGCGCTGCGCAATCTGGAGCGTTATTCCGACCTGCCGTTTCGTAAGGAGATGGCTTCACTGTCAGCCAAGCTGCGCGCCAGCCTGCCCGGTGAGGAGCGCCTGGACGCCGAGCAGCTGCTGTCGGTGGTCGGTGAAGAGCAGCCTGTCCCGCAGCGTCCCGCGCCGCACCTGGAGGCATTGCTTGCGGCGGCGCGCGAACAGCGTTGGGTGGCGGCGCGCTACCGCTCCAGCGAGCGCGAGTCTGTCGTCCACATCCTGCCGTTGAAGGTGTATACCGAGGAAAACCACTGGTATGTGCGCGCATATTCGCAGGAGCGGGGTGAAGTGCGCACTTACCGCGCAGATCGCTTTGTTGCACTGGGTGACCCGGAGGAGGGTTTTGTCCCTGGCGATGTGCCAGCCGCAACCCGCTACGATGACCCGGCGCACCCGCTGCTGGTGGCGCGCTTCAGCGCCCGCGGCGCAGCGCGCGCTGAAATCCACCGCGACCTGGCCAGCCGTATGGTTCCGCTGCCGGAGGGTGGGGCGGAATTGTCCATGCGATTTCCGCCGGATGACCTGCCGTATTATGCGCGCCTGATGGCCGGGTTTGGCGAGGAGGTTCAGGTGCTCGAACCGGCAGCCCTGCGCGCAATAATGCGTGAACTGGGAGAATTTTTCTTGCGAATCTATTCCTAATGGTGACAGACTGTTGTCACTATTGGCGGGGTATGATGGTGGAAAATTAACCGAGGTGATGCTATGGATGAATTGATCTTTTCCCGGGCAGCTGATTTTATCTGGAAGAACGCCCGCCTGCTGGACCGGCGCTTGTTTGCCTTTGATTTCCTGGACGGCAGTGCGGAGGCTGTGGTATCCGCACTGGCGGCGTATCAGAATGCGGACGGCGGATTTGGCAATGCGCTCGAACCGGATAAACGCACCCCGTATTCCACTCCGGTGGATGTGC
>JACRAG010000103.1 GCA_016213455.1 Anaerolineae bacterium
ACCAATCACTCCTACCTGGATTTGCTCGCGAAAAAAGTCGTCGTCTTCGATGGCGCGATGGGCACCAGTTTACAAAAACAAAACCTGACCGCCGAACATTTTGGCGGTGAGCGCACCAACGGCTGTAATGATTTCCTGGTCGTCTCGTACCCACAGGCGGTTGAACAGGTTCACCGCTCCTTCCTGGAAGTGGGCGTGGATGTTTTGGAGACGGACACATTTCGCTCCAACCGCCTGACATTGGGCGAATATGGCTTGCAGGACCACGTACTTGAAATTAATCAGCGTGCCGCCGCCCTGGCGCGCAAAGTGGCGGATGAATTCACCGCACGTGGACAGGTTCGCCTGGTCGCCGGATCGATTGGCCCTACCGGCAAACTGCCATCCATGGATGACCCCGAGTTATCAAACATCGATTTCAATGAACTCGCGGACATCTTTCGAGAGCAAGCGCGCGGGCTGATTGCCGGTGGCGTGGATCTCTTGTTGATCGAAACCTCCCAGGATATTCTCGAAGTCAAAGCAGCCCTGGCGGGTATTCAAACAGCGTTTTCCGAAACGGGCATATCACTCCCTGTTCAAGCCCAGGTGACCCTGGACACCACCGGGCGCATGCTGTTGGGCACCGACTCCTCAGCGGTCCTTGCCATTCTGGAAGGCATGCCGGTGGATGTCATTGGGATCAACTGCTCAACCGGTCCAGATTATATGCGTGAGCCCATCCGCATCCTCTCCGAATCCTCACGACTGCCCATTTCCTGCATCCCCAATGCCGGTTTGCCGTTGAATGTGGATGGTCAGGCTGTTTACCCGATGGAACCCCAACCGTTCAGTGACTCCCTGACCGAATTTGTGTCAAAATGGGGCGTCTCCGTTGTCGGTGGTTGCTGCGGCACCACACCCGAACACATGCGCCTGTTGGTGAACAACCTCTCCGCAATCAAGCCTGTCCGCCGGCATGTCGACATGTCTCCCCGGTTGGCCTCCTCGACCACGGCAGTTTCCATGACGCAGGAACCTGCGCCCTTCCTGATTGGAGAGCGCTTGAACACCCAGGGAAGCCGCGCATTCAAACGCATGATACTCGAAGGGGATTTTGAGGGCGCGCTTGAGATTGCCCGCACTCAGGTTGAAAACGGCGCACACGGGTTGGATCTTTGCACCGCGCTGACCGAAACCCCCGACGAAGCCAAGTTAATGAAGCGCCTGGTGAAAACCCTCGCGCCCACCATCCGGGTACCGCTGATCATCGACTCAACTGAGCCCGATGTGATGGAAATCGCCCTTGCCACCGCCCCCGGTCGCTGCCTGTTGAATTCAACCAACCTGGAAGCCGGGCGCGCCAAGGCAGACCGCATTTTTGACCTGGCGAAGAAATACAACGCCGCGGTGATTGCCCTGACAATTGACGAGAACGGCATGGCAAAAACAGCCGAGCGCAAGCTGGAAATTGCCCGCCGCATCACCGCCATTGCCGTGGAAGAACATGGATTGAGACCGGAAGACCTGGTATTCGATGCCCTCACCTTCACACTGGCAACGGGTGACCCGGAATTTAACCATTCGGCGCTGGAGACGATCGAGGGAATTCGCCGGATTAAAACCGAAATCCCCGGCGTTTTGACCTCGCTTGGCGTGTCCAACGTCTCTTTTGGCCTTACCCCGCCGGTCCGGGCAGTATTGAACAGCATCATGCTGTATCACTGCGTGCAGGCCGGGCTGGATATGGCTATTGTCAACCCGGCCCAGGTGCTGCCATATGCCGACATCCCCGAGCAGGAACGTCTCCTGGCCGAAGACCTGGTTTACGACCGCCGCCCCGATGCACTGCAGCGCTATATCGAATATTTCGAGAAATCCACCACCGGCGTCACCGCCAAAGAAGATCCCCGTAAAGCCGCCTTGCAATCCATGACCGCGGATGAGCGCATCGCCTGGCGCATCCTCCACCGGCAAAAAGAGGGCATCGAAACCGACATCGATTCCATCCTCCTGGCTTCCGAAAGCCATTCCCGGCATGAAACAGCCGTTCAGGTACTCAATACGGTTCTCCTGCCTGCCATGAAGGAAGTGGGTGACCGCTTTGGCGCGGGCGAGTTGATCCTTCCCTTTGTGCTCCAATCTGCCGAGGTGATGAAAAAAGCCGTCGGCCACCTCGAGAATTATCTGGAACGCCAGGAAGGCGTCACAAAAGGCACCCTGGTGCTCGCCACCGTGTATGGCGATGTGCATGACATCGGCAAAAACCTGGTCAAAACCATCCTGTCCAACAATGGCTATCGCGTGGTCGATCTGGGAAAACAGGTTCCAGCCGAGACCATCATCGAACGCGCCGTCGAAGAAAAGGCCACCGCCATTGGATTGAGCGCCTTGCTGGTCAGCACCAGCAAACAAATGCCGCTCATCGTCAACGAACTACACCGGCGTGGTCTCGCCTTCCCGGTGCTGATCGGCGGTGCAGCCATCAACCGCCGCTTTGGACGGCGCATCCTTCAAACCGAAACCGGCGCCTTTTACGATCCGGGCGTCTTCTATTGTAAAGATGCCTTCGAAGGCCTGTCGGTCATGGACCAGCTGACTCACACAGATTCGGCACGAGAGCTGATCGTAACCATCCGCAAAGAGGCCGAATTTGAATTGGGCCGCGTTACGCAACCCTCCACTGAAAACCAGACCCTGCCGTCCCGCTCCTCTGTCAAGCGTGCGCCGGTGGTGCCAACGGTCACCCAGTGGGGACCGCGCGTGGTCAAATCCATGCCGCTTGAGCTGGTGCTGCAATACCTGCCCAGAAATGAGCTCTACCGCCTGTCCTGGGGCGCAAAAAACACCCACGGTGAAGCCTGGACGAAACTGGAAGCGGAATACGAACAGCGGCTGCAGCGCATGACCCGTTCCGCGTTGGCAGAAGGCTGGCTTCAACCGCAGGCTGTATATGGCTATTGGCCTGCCCAGAGCGACGGTGAAAAGCTGCTCCTGTTTACCCCAGATTCACTGCAAGCAGGTCGCCCAACGCTGCTGACCTCCTTCACCTTCCCGCGCCAGCCGGATGGCGACCATCTTTGCCTGGCGGATTACTTTGAGCCGCTTGGATCCGATCGCATGGATGTGGTCGTGCTGCAGGTTGTCACCGTTGGGAATGAAGCCACCCGGAAATTTGATCATTTGCAGGGCGCCAACGACTACACGGAAGCCTATTTCACGCATGGTCTGGCTGTCCAAACCGCCGAAGCCGCTGCTTCCTACTTGCATGCCCACATTCGCCGCGAACTCGGCCTGGGGATGGAACAGGGCAAACGTTATTCCTGGGGCTATCCAGCCATTCCCGAGCTGGCGGATCATCGCATTGTCTTTGATCTGCTCCCAGCCGAACGGGAGTTGGGCATGACGCTTTCTCCCGCCTTCCAGTTGATCCCAGAACAATCCACGGCTGCCATCATCATCCACCACCCCGAAGCACGCTATTATTCCGTGGGTGAATCTCGTGTTGACCAGTTGATGAAACCCTTATGACCAATCGCCTGTTTGAAATGCTCGCCCAGAAAAAGCCGCTCCTCTCGGATGGCGCCATGGGCACGGTTTTAAATACCCGCGGGATCACCATCGACACCTGCTGTGATGAGCTTAACCTGACCCGCCCCGCGCTGGTCGCGGAAATCCACCATGAATACATCGAGGCAGGCTCGAATATCATTCAAACCAATACCTTTGGCGCCAACCGCTATAAACTGGCCCGCCATGGCCTGGATGACAAGGTACAGGCTGTCAACCAAGCAGCCGTAGAGCTGGCGCGCCGCGTGGTCATGGCTTCCTATAAAGACATTCTGATCGCAGGTGACATTGGTCCTCTGGGTGTGCGCCTGGCGCCATTTGGCCGGATTCAACCCGAACAGGCCCATGCCGTTTTTCTGGAACAAATCCGAGCGCTGTCCGAAGGCGGCGTGGACCTGCTCATCATCGAAACCATGTCAGACGTGTACGAAATCGTCGAGGCCATTCGTGCTGCCCGCGAGGTCGCGCCGCATTTGCCCATTCTCGCATCCATGACCTACACGCGCGATGACCGCACCGTACTGGGTGATACGCCGCAAAAAGTGGCCCGCAAGCTTAAACTGGCAGGCGCAGACATCATCGGTGTCAACTGTTCTGGCGGTCCCAATCAGATGCTGCGCATCCTCAAGGGCATGCGCGCTGAGGTTCCAGATGGTAGCTTCTCGGTCATGCCCAATGCGGGTTGGCCGGAGCAATTTGGTGGACGCATCATCTACCCAGCCGTGCCAGAATACTTCAGCGAATACGCGCTGGCGTTTTGCGAAGCCGGCGCCTCCATTCTCGGCGGCTGTTGTGGCACCACGCCACAGCACATCAAAGCCATGGCAGCCGCCCTGAAAAATAATCCGGGCGGCTGCGCACAGGATGTGAATTTGAGCCTGGCGGGCGGACAAGACTAAGCCATCCCCGCCGAACCGCCCACCCAACTGG
>JACRAG010000107.1 GCA_016213455.1 Anaerolineae bacterium
CAGCCAGGCCATTCTGCGGACAGGTATCTGGGGAGAGCGCCTGGAAATGCAAAAATCCGGTCAGGACAGCTTCCGCAAAGTCCGCCTCCCAGCCCACAAAGGCGTTTGGGAGCAATTCCTGGATGTGCGCGCAGGCCGCATGGAAAATCCCTGCCCGCCCGAGGTTGGTTTGCGCATGGCCCGCCTTTACGATGCGATCAAGGCATCTGCTGCCCAAAACGGGCTGCCGGTGACCTGTTCTGAATAACACTTGGATCACCATACTCATCGATTCGTGCCTCGAAAGAATCAAGTGAGTAACCCAAACAAAGGAGCCGATGATGTCATCCCCAATTCGAGTAACCGTCTGGAATGAAGGCGTCCATGAAAAGACGCACGAAGAAGTTCGCAAGGTTTATCCGAACGGCATGCACGCCGTGATCGCCGAAGCTCTCCAAGGCGCAGGCTTCACCACGCGCACCGCCACCCTGGATGAGCCTGAACACGGCCTGACCCAGGAAGTGCTGGCACAAACCGATGTGCTGACCTGGTGGGGCCACATGGCGCACAACCGGGTCGAAGATGCCATTGCCGACCGGGTGGCCAAACGTGTATTGGAAGGCATGGGACTGATCGTGCTGCATTCCGGGCACATGTCCAAGCCCTTCCTGCGCCTGATGGGTACCACCGGCGCGTTGAAATGGCGCGAAATCGGCGAGCGCGAACGGCTGTGGGTCGTTGATCCCACCCATCCCATCGTCCAGGGTTTGGAAGAGCAGATTGTCATCGAACATGAAGAAATGTATGGCGAGCACTTTGATGTCCCCGCTCCCGACCAGCTGGTCTATGTGAGCTGGTTCCAGGGCGGTGAAGTGTTCCGCTCAGGATGCTGCTGGAACCGTGGAATGGGCAAAATCTTCTACTTCCGCCCTGGTCACGAAACCTACCCGACCTATTATCAAAAGGAAGTTCAGCAGGTCATCATCAACGCAGTCAAGTGGGCTGCACCGGTTCAACTCCCCAGCGTCACGTACTGGCACAAACCTGAACCCCTCGAGAAATTCTGATTGTTTCGGGAAAATCACGAAAGGAGATCCTATGGCTCGACCTGTTACCCTCTTTACCGGTCAATGGGCTGACCTGCCCTTTGAAACCCTGTGCGCCAAGATCCGCTCTTTCGGCTACGATGGCGTGGAAATCGCCTGCTGGGGCGACCATCTGGATGTTGAGCAGGCGCTCTCCAGCAACGCTTACCTGCGCAGCCGAAAAGACATTATGGAGAAAAACGGGCTGCAGTGCTTTGCCATCAGCAATCACCTGGTTGGCCAGGCCGTCTGCGACCGCATTGATGAACGCCACAAAAGCATCGTGCCCGCGCGTGTGTGGGGCGACGGCAAAGAAGACGGCGTGCGCACCCGCGCAGCCGAAGAGATGAAAATGACCGCGCGCGCCGCAGCAGCTCTGGGCGTCAAGGTTGTTCCCGGTTTCACCGGCTCTCCCATTTGGCCGTTCATTTACTCCTTCCCGCCCAATCCGGCCGACCTGGTGGAAAAAGGCTACGCCTTCTTCGCCGAGATGTGGAATCCCATCCTGGATGTCTTCGACCAGGTAGGCGTCAAGTTTGCCCTCGAAGCCCATCCGACCGAGATCGCCTTCGATATTGCCTCTGCTGAAATGGCGGTAAACGCATTGGGTGGGCGCAAAGCCTTCGGCTTCAACTACGACCCCAGCCACTTCGGATACCAGGGCGTGGATTACGTCTCGTTCATCACCAAATTTGGCGAGCGCATCTACCATGTCCACATGAAAGACGTGTACTGGTCCACGCATCCAACCGAAGCCGGTGTTTTCGGTGGTCATTTGAACTTTGGCGACCGCCGCCGCTTCTGGGATTTCCGCTCGTTGGGACGCGGGCGCATCAACTTCGAGGAGATCATTCGCGCGCTCAACGCCGTTCAGTATGATGGCCCGCTCTCAGTGGAATGGGAAGATTCCGGCATGGACCGTGAATTTGGCGCGACCGAGGCCTGCGCATTCGTCAAGCGCATGGATTTTGCGCCTTCGAACATTGCCTTTGACGCTGCCTTCGAGAAGAAATAACCGGCTGATCCCGTCGTAAAGGAGAAACCGCATGTCTGACGAAGTAGGATTTATCACCATGGCTGGCGCACGCGCCACCGGAGATGCCCCCGAAATCGGCGTGGGTATGATGGGCTATGCCTTCATGGGCAAGGCCCATACCAATGCCTTCAAGAAACTCCCCTATATGGTTTACCCGCCTCCCGCCATTCCGAAGTTGATTGCCATCGCCGGGCGCAATGAGGATGCCGTGAAAGAGGCCGCCAAACGCTACGGTTACGCAGGGTATTACACCGACTGGAAGCTGATGTTGAAAGACGACCGCATCCAGTTATTTGACAACGGCGGACCGAATGACGCCCATGCAGAGCCCTGCATCGCTGCCGCTCAGGCTGGCAAGCACATCCTGTGCGAAAAACCGCTCGCCCGCACGGCCAAAGAGGCCGCGGCGATGTTGGAAGCCGTCGAAAAGGCCGGTGTGGTGGGCATGGTGGCGCACAATTACCGCTTTGTGCCTGCGCTGCGCCTGGCGCGCGAATTGATTGAATCAGGAAAATTGGGCGACATCTACCATTTCCGCGCCGTGTATTTGCAGGAATGGATCATGGACCCCAACTTCCCCTACGTCTGGCGGTTGGACAAATCCATCGCCGGCTCCGGCACATTGGGCGACCTGGGTTCGCACATCATCGACCTGGCGCGCTTCCTGATCGGCGAACCGCGCAAAGTCAACGCCATGGCCAAAACCTTCATCAAGCAGCGCCCCATTCCCGGCGGCGGCACAGGTGAAGTCAGTGTGGATGATGCCTTCATCGCCAACATGGAATTTGAGAACGGCGCATTGGGCACCCTCGAAGCTTCGCGTTTCTGCGCCGGGCGAAAAAATCACCAGGTGCTGGAAATCAACGGCTCGAAGGGCAGCCTGGTCTTCAACCTGGAACGCATGAATGAGCTGGATGTGTTCTGGAAAGATGATGAGCCGCGCGAAACCCAGGGTTTCCGCAATGTACTGGTCTCCGAAGCCTACCACCCCTTCTGGAAAAACTGGTGGCCCCAGGGGCACATGATCGGTTGGGAACACACCTTTGTCCACGAGATTGCCCACCTTCTGGACGCCATTGTGAACAAAACCCCCGTCGCTCCTTACGGTGCGGATTTCATGGACGGCTACAAGAATGCTGTCATCTGTGACGCCGTGCTCGAAGCAGCGGAAAAAGAAAGAACAGTGGCGATTCGCTATTAGTCTATGGGGGCGGAGGTTTGCTCCGCCCTTTCCTATCTCAAATTGACAAGGAATTTCAATGGCACCAAAAATTGCTGTACAGCTTTACACGCTGCGCGATCTGACCAAACAGGATTACGAAGGCGTGGTCAGGCAAGTAGCCGCGATGGGCTATGACGGCGTGGAAACGGCTGGATTCGAAGGCACCACGCCACAGGCCGCGAAGCAACTCTTCGCGGAACTGGGCCTGCAAGTGGTCGGCACGCATGTCCCCATGCCGTTGGGAGACAAGAAAGATGAAGTCATCGGCACCGCAACTTTGTTCAGCTGTCATTACCTGACCATTCCGCACATCGGTCCCAATGATGTTAAAGACATGGACGCCGTCAAAGACCTGTGCGATCGAATCAATCAAAGCCAGGCGATTGCCAAAGAGAACGGCATGACTGTGACGATCCACAATCATTGGTGGGAATACGCCCAGATGGACGGCAAATTGATTGCGGACATCATGGTCGAACTGCTCGATCCCGCCGTCTTGTTTGAACTGGATACCTATTGGATCAAAGTTGCTGGCGGCGATCCGGCTGCGCGTGTGGCGCAGATGGGTAAACGAGCGCCCATTCTGCACATCAAAGACGGCAGCGGTGTTCGCGAAGATCCCCAATGCGCTGTAGGGGATGGCATCATGGATTTCGCTGCCATACGCAATGCGGGCGGCGTCAACACAGAATGGTGGATCATGGAAGCTGACCGGGTGGTTGGCAATCCCATTGAAGCCGTACAAAAAAGTCTAATCACCATGAAAGGTCTGCTCAAATGAAGAAAGTTCTGTTTGTTTGGGGCGGTTGGGATGGCCACGAGCCCAAGCAATGCGTGGATATCTTCGCCCCCATCCTGGCAGCCGAAGGTTATGACATCGAGATCAGTGACACCCTGGACAGCTACCTCAACAAAGAGAATATGCTTTCCAAAGACTTGATCGTTCAGGTCTTCACCATGTCGAAAATCACCAATGAGCAGTTCCGTGGTCTGCAGGAAGCCATCGCCTCTGGCGTGGGTTTCGGCGGCTGGCACGGTGGCATG
>JACRAG010000106.1 GCA_016213455.1 Anaerolineae bacterium
CCCTCCGGAGACTCGCAATGACATCTCCACTCTGCCTGTCATCGCGATCGAGCCCTCCGGGCGAGCGTGGCGATCTCACGCTGAGCCATCGTGGGTTCTTCGTGCCCTCCTCCCAACTCTGCGCGAGAAGCCAGAAATGCTGGGCGCTTCGACCCAACCCGAAAACGTGACCTGCGGAGCAGTGCGACATTGTGATTTTTGACACGCTTTTGACCTGCCCGTCAGCGCATGGGAGTACAATACCGGTTGAAAGGATTTGTACACATGAAATTCAACCGGATTGTCACCCTTACGTTTGTTCTGGCGCTGCTCGTCAGCCTGATGCTGACCGCCTGCGCTCCCAAGGTCAACGTTGTGCCTGTGGAAGGCGCCGACCGGGACGCTGTGATGGAATATGCCCAGCCGCAGGTGGATGCCCTGCTGGCCGGTTTGACCGCCAAGGATTATGCCGCCTTCTCGGCTGACTTCTCGGATGAGATGCTCAAGGCCATTCCCGAAAGCGCTTTTGGCAAGCTGTATGATCAGTCCATCGGCGCGACCGGCGCCTTCACCACGGTGGAGTTGAACCGCGTCGAGCAGGTCGAAGGTTACTACCGCGTGATCTACAATGTCCAGACCGACAAGGATATGAAACTCTCCCTGTTGATCACCATCACCGCGGATGAACCGCACAAAGTGGCCGGGATTTTCTTCCAACCCGCGAAATAATCACAAACCAGGGCAGCCAACGCTGCCCTGGTCATTTTTATTGGTGTGTAGTGACAATTCCCCTTGATTCGTGTGACGCTTATTACTACGCCAGACATCCAGATTGGGTTATATTCTTTAGATTGATTGTCAGAGTCGTTGAATTGTACAGACAATCAACATTTCAAACCGATTTCACTTCGACTTGTTGCCCGGGCGCGAGCCTGGTGGCATGATTTTATTTTCAGGAGCTAACCGCATGAGTACTCGTCAAAAGGTGACCATTGACGGAAACGAAGCGGTCGCGTACGTAGCGTACCGCTTGAGTGAGGTAATCGCCATTTACCCGATTACCCCGTCGTCCACGATGGGTGAATGGTCGGATGAATGGTCGGCCAAAAAAGTGCGCAACTTGTGGAACACCGTTCCATTGGTTGCGGAAATGCAGTCCGAAGGCGGCGCCGCCGGCGCCGTGCACGGCGCGCTGCAGACCGGCGCGTTGACCACAACCTTCACCGCGTCACAGGGCCTGCTGCTGATGATCCCGAACATGTACAAAATCGCCGGCGAGCTGACCCCCGCCGTGCTGCATGTTTCGGCCCGCACCCTGGCGACCCACGCCCTGTCCATCTACGGCGTCCACTCGGACGTGATGGCCTGGCGCGGCACCGGTTTTGCCATGCTGGCTTCCCGCAGCCCGCAGGAAGCGCATGACCTGGCGCTGGTCTCGCACGCTGCCACGCTGGAAGCGCGCGTGCCCTTCCTGCACTTCTTCGATGGCTTCCGCACCTCGGCGGAAGTGCAGAAGATTGAGCAGCTGACCATGGAAGACCTGCGCGCGATGATCGACGACAACCTGGTCGCCGCGCACCGCGCCCGCGCCCTCAGCCCCGATCATCCGGTGCTGCGCGGCACGGCTCAGAACCCCGACACCTTCTTCCAGACCCGTGAAACCTGCAATCCCTTCTACAATGCCACCCCCGGCATCGTCCAGAAGGCGATGGATCGCTTTGCCGCTCTGACCGGGCGCGCGTATCATCTGTTCGACTATGCCGGCGCGCCGGATGCCGAGCGGGTGGTGATTGTGATGGGCTCGGGCGCCGAGACTGCCGAAGAGACCGCCAACTTCCTGTCTGCCCGCGGCGAAAAAGTGGGCGTGGTGACGGTGCACCTGTACCGCCCGTTCTCGGTCGAGCACCTGCTCAAGGCGCTGCCCGCCACCACCAAGGTCATCTCCGTGCTGGACCGCACCAAAGAGCCCGGCGCCGGCGGCGACCCGCTGTACCTGGATGTGGTCTCCGCGATCAACGAAGGCCTCACCAATGGCACGGCTCCCTTCCAGAGCATGCCGCTGGTTCTGGGCGGCCGCTTTGGCCTGTCCTCCAAAGAGTTCACCCCCGCCATGGCCAAGGCTGTCTTCGATAATATGCAGGCCGCCTCGCCGAAACAGCACTTCACCGTGGGCATCAACGACGATGTGACCAACACCAGCCTGAGCTATGATCCCGAGTTCTCCATCGCCGACCCCAGCACCGTGCAGTGCGTGTTCTTCGGCCTGGGCGCTGACGGCACCGTGGGCGCGAACAAAAACTCGATCAAGATCATCGGCGAAGAGACCGACAACTACGCCCAGGGTTACTTCGTGTACGACTCGAAGAAATCCGGCACGGTCACCGTCTCGCACCTGCGCTTTGGCCCCAAACCCCAGCGCGCGCCGTACCTGATCACCCACGCTGACTTTGTGGCCTGCCACCAGTTCACCTTCCTGGAGCGGCTGGACATCACGCGCTACGCCAAACCCGGCGCGGTGCTGCTGCTGAACAGCATTTACGGCCCCGAAGAGACCTGGAATTACCTGCCGCGCGAGACCCAGAAAGACATCATCTCCAAGAAACTGCGCGTGTATGTGATCGACGCCTACGAAGTGGCAGAGGCGACCGGCATGGGTGGGCGCATCAACACCATCATGCAGACCTGCTTCTTCGCCATCTCCGGCGTGCTGCCGCGCGACCTGGCGATCGAAGAGATCAAGAAATCGATCAAGAAGACCTACGGCAAACGCGGCGAAGCGGTGGTTTTGAAGAACTACGAAGCCGTGGACAGCACCCTGGCCAACCTGCATGAGATGAAAGTCCCTGCAGAAGTGACCAGCACCATTGGCCGCCGCCCCGCCATGACCAGCAACGCCCCCGAGTTCGTCAAGAACGTGCTTGGCCCGATGCTCGTCTTCGAAGGCGAGAGCCTGCCCGTTTCTGCGATGACCATCGACGGCACCTACCCGACCGCCACCTCGCAGTACGAGAAACGCAACATTGCCCTCGAGATCCCGGCCTGGGATCCCGCGACCTGCATCCAGTGCGG
>JACRAG010000113.1 GCA_016213455.1 Anaerolineae bacterium
CCGTCTTGATTGCCAATCTGCCGGGTGTATTCCTGCACGGCGCCGGCTAATCCGAGCTCATCGAGAGCTGGCGGGCGCAGATCGTACACCAGGCGCCGAATATCGGCGATTGCCGATTGGCTCTGGGTGCGCAAATCGATCAAAAGGGCTTCTGCTGCTTTGGGGTCGCGAATCACCAGGTTGCGGGCAACATCCAGGTTAAGCTTCAGGCTGGCCAACTGCGGTCCGAGCTCGTCATGCAGGTCTCTACGCAGACGGCGGCGTTCTTCTTCCCGGCTTTTCACCAATGCCTCGCGCGAACGCTGAAGATCCTTTGCCAGCCGGCGCAAATCCTGAGTCAGCCGGACGGTGTGGGCCGTGACGCCCACATGGCGGGCGATATCTTGCAGCAGGTGCTGCTCGCCGGGTGTAAAGGGCTCGTCTGGCGCACGCGGAGACAGCCTGAGCTGACCGATCATTTCACCCTGATAGATCAAAGGCAGTTGGATGAAATCTTTATCTGCCTGTCCATAGCCGGCTGAAATTTTGAAGTCGTCCTCCTGTTTCAAGGCAATGGCGACATAGGGCAGTTTGAGCGCCTGAGCGACGGTCTCAACCACTGCCGGGAGGGTATCCTCTGGGGAGAGCGAGCTCTCCAACCGGCGGTTCAGGCCTGACAAAACGGCATAGGGCTCGTCGCGTTCTCCATACAGCAGATGATTGACTACCCGCTGCAACCGGTCTCGCATGGGCTGGAGCAGTATCGCAGCCAGGCCGGTTGTGAGCAGCGAGACCAACAGGTTGCTGCGGGACTGGAAGGCGACTCCCAGCACTCCGATGACTAATCCATATAATGCGGCAACGCCTGCTGTCAGTGCAGTGTAGACCAGCGTGCGGTTGATGATGAGATTGATGTCGTACAGCCGGTGGCGCAAGATGGCAATCGCCGTGGCGACGGCGATGCCCAGGATCCCCAGGTTCGTCGCGACGATGCTTAGGTCTAAGCCCCAGTGGAAGTCCGGCCAGAGCCAGAGCAACAACGCGATCAGCATGCCCAGGAACAAGACCATGCCCAGCGCATATGCCAGCCATTTGAGCTGCTCTCGCTCTGTGCCCGATGAGCGACGAAAGCGAACCAGGAAAGCCGCCAGCCCACCAACCATGCCAATCGACAGGAGGACCGTGCTAATCATTTGTAGAAGATCCAGAACCGGCATGGCGGTGGGGATGCCAAAGGGGTTCGCCGCCTCCAGACCCAGGCTCGCCATTGGGCCGGGATGAAACATCACTACGAGGACCACCGACGCCAGCCCGAGCGCGGCACTCCAGGATGCGATCCGCCAGCGTGGCGAGAGGAGATGACCGTCTGGGAATATTAACAGAACGAACGTCATCGGCAGGATATTGGCCGGGAGCCAGATCCAGGAGCTGAACCAGTATGCCCACCTGTAGAACGGCGACGAAGGTGAGTTATGTGTGACGATCGCTGCCGTCAGGGCGGACAGGGCGTAGAGCAGGCCAACTGCCGAAAAAATCCAACCGGTTGGATTTCTTGGATGGCGGGAAGCAACCAAAGCGCCTATGATGACAAAACCGGTGGTAATGAATGGGGTCAGGGTCTGGTGGGTCAGGATCGAGCGGTAGTTTCCGCTGGTCGCCGCTCCATAGATAGCTATTCCGAGCGCGAGGATGGCCAGCAGGATGGAAATCACCGCCAGGATCCAGGCCGGGCTGCGGGTCTGCCGCATTTTCAGCGAAACGCGATGGACGCCACTTATAATCGCGGCTTTTCTCATGTTGTTATTATAGGTCATATTTGTCGAGAATAATCCTGTTCTTTTTGTCTTCAATGAGCCGGGACGACATTTGCGATTGTCGGCGCCAGTTTTCCAATCCAAAGAGCAGCGCCGATCCAACCCAAAGAAAGCGCGAGAAGGACGCCAAAGAGCCCGGAACCTACCTGGCCCACGAGAGGTGGGAGGAACTCCGCGATGAAGAAATCGAAGAAGAAGCCTGCCATCGCGACAAGGAGCAAAATTCCTGCCCCGCGCGGAAAGATTCCCGCCCGAACGGTAGCGATCCCGGTCAGAAGCAAGCCCGCCGTGAGCGCAATCCCGAGCAGAAAAAGCAGCGGGTTTTCTCCCGGGGTAAGCTTGAGTGATGGATAGATCAGGGTGGGTGCCGCCACAACGATCAGCAGCAGCACCCCGGTTTGAAGCAGCGCATGCCCTGTAAAGCCCAGCCAGCCGGCTGCATTTGCCTGCCTGGCATACATGGCGGGCAGAGCCAATAGCAAAAGGATTGCTGAAAGCAGCAGAAGGATACTGCCAGCTGGAGGTAAAGGCTGGTTGATGACGGGTTTTAACGAGATCATGAGGATTGCGATCCCAAGAAGTGCAGCACCCAGGATTAAAAGTATTCCACTCCAACGAAAAACGATTTCAGACATCGATGTACATCCTTTCTTTATCGTTGTAAAAGGGATTGATTTTGATTGGACATGCAACCCCGTTGGTTCGAGGAATTGCACAGGGCTGCGGTTTCCTATGAGAAGGCCTTCCAGGAAAGAACGATCAATACGACCTGGATCAGGCCAACCGGCGGTCCAAAGGGAAGCGCGAAGCCATACCAGAAGATCGCGCTAATGCTGAGGAGAATAAGCTGGAGGACTGGTCCGTCCATTCGATGACCCCACGTCCAGTAGGCGGCAAGTAGTTTCAGGAGACTGATCACGACGAAGAGTATGCCCGCGACAACGAGACCGTTGATCCCTAAGGCCTCGAAGGGGCCGCTGAGTGCTCGGAAGCCGAAGGTCCGAGGAAGATCGCCATGGATCAGAGCATATCTCAATACGGGCAGAACCCCGAAGGCCCAGCCTAGGGCGTCGAAGACCATGAATAGGGTAAGTGCGGTTACGAGTGGATCTTTCATTATTTCCAATTCCGTTTGTTGTTATCTGAAACCAATCTCGATGTGGGACGGACGATTGGGAGTGGACGACCTTGATCCTTCATCTGGATCGCAAGTTGTGTTCGAAATTTGAGCATCATGAGCATTATTTTCACGGACCCGACACCGTGATCATCACTCGTTCCTCCGTAGCCGACCACTTTTTCGGGAATGAGCTTGCCGGCTCCATCGAAGTGACCGCGAATGAGGAAGGCATCATTGGCCAGATAATTGCCGACAAGCCGGTGGTAAGTCAGGCAGGCAGGCGCCCCGGCCTGGGCTTCCATCTCGCTTTCAAAGGTGATGTGATCACTCTTCACGATCGCTTGCACTCGCGTCATAGCTGGCCAACCGGCCTGATCGATATAGGCCAGGACTGGCAGTCGCGGATAACGTGGCAGCCACTTGAACACTTCCTGAGACAGTTTGATCCCAGGTCCAGGCGAATAGGATGAGGGGCGGATGGCAAAACTCAAGGAACCTGGAGGCATTTGCCCGTGAGCCCAAACATATTCTTGCCGGGGCTGCACCTCGATCCAGATGCGCGTCACATAGCCCACCAACGCCTGGCGGAGTATGGGAAGCCGTAGGATCAAACGAAGCATCACCGGTCCCTTTCGTAAGAGTTGATCGACGTAACGCTCCGTGTTGCGTTGCAGATCCTGATCAAATACCTCGGCAAGCCCCTGGACCAGCACCTGCGGATCAGTCTCAGAACGATTGCTGGCGGTCGGATCAGAAAATAGGACTGCCACGCGTGGGTTGCGCCGGGCATTCCGAGCCTTGGCCGGGTAGGTGTAGCCGGTGCTGAAGTGAAGCCGCCCACCTTTGAAATCGGGCGCAAGTGGCCAACAGACCGGGGAACCATCATGCGCCAGGGTAACAAACTCAGCGACACGGTAGGCGCTGAGCATGTCTGACCGGGTCAGGACTGGCTTGGATCCAGAGTCCACACCCCCTGGACTTTTCCCCCGAAGTGTTGGTTTAAGTTCCACATCAATTATTCTCATGCCAACCAATGTAAACGAAAACCAGTCCCATTGTCATGGGACTGGACTACCAGATCCGAAGGGCATGGACTACCAGCTTTCTTCTATCCAGGATGGCGCTCGAACTTTGGGTTTTCCATTTATTTTTGTAGATCACAGTCAGCCTTAATGGTTAGCCTATCTGGGTGATGGTCGCCATTTCGCTGAAATAGTGAAATGCGATCAAATATACCCTATTGACATATGGAATCCATTTTGCTAATATATAAATCGATCGATCGATTTATATAGGACAGGAGAAATCATATGCCCAGGGTCACAGAAGCGCACAGTGCTGCACGACGGCAAGAGATTATCGATGCCGCCTATCGCTGTTTTGCCCGCAAAGGGTTCCACCAAACCACGATGCGCGATATTTATGCCGAGGCGAACCTCAGCCCTGGTGCGATCTATCACTATTTCGACAGCAAAGATGCCATCATCCGGGCCAGCTATGAATTTGACTCTCAGCGCGGCATGGCGCTCTTTGAGGCCGCCTTGCTACGAGATGATCCTATCCAAGCGCTCCGCGAATTGATTGACTTCTTCTACCAAGGCCTGGAAAGCGCTGCGGAGCTTGCGGCACCACGGGTCAATGTGCAGGGCTGGGGCGAAGCCCTGGTGAATCCAGCGTTAAGGGACGCCATCCGGCAGGTCTTTGACCGAAATCTTGAGGCGTTGAGGCATATTGTTGCCAAGGCGCAAGCGAGCGGAGAAGTCAATCCAACACTCGATCCCGGCGCAGTAGCACGAATGTTACTTTCACTTTATTACGGGCTTGAACTGCAACTGGCGCTCTACGGAAAGGTCGATGTCGAACAATATGCTACAGCCGTGAAGACGCTGCTCTTTGCCAGCGCAAAGCCGTAAATTCGAACACTTAATCAGATGGTCGTGACCATCTGTCACGAATAAGAAGGAGACCAGCAATGGAAATAACAAGCAAAACGCTCGATAACGCACATCGGCGTATCGGTCATGCTGAGGGTGAGCAATCGCAAGCCAGTGTGGATCGTATGGCACTGCAAACTGAACTTGAGGGTACGCGCACCGCCTTTCACACTTTCCTTAACGCGCTTTCTGCCGACCGGTGGCATCAGAAGAGTCCAGGCAGCGCCTGGACGATGGCTGAGGTGGCGGTTCATCTGACCTGGGCGTTGGAGCAGTTGCCCCAGGAAATTGCAAGCGCCCGGCGCGGCCAGGGAATGTTCAACTCACCCAGTTCTCTTGCGTGGCTGGCGGATCAGTTAAGTTATTGGATGATCCGCTGGATGGCGCGCAAGGTAACCCCAGAAGTGATTCGTCGTCGCTATGATGCCGCTATGACGGCTGTGCTCCATACACTTGATGGAGTGACAGAGAGTGACTGGGTGCTGGGTGCCTCGTTCTACGGTCATGGTTTTTATTCAATTGCAGATCTTTTCCATACACCAGCCGAACATTTTGCAGAGCACACTGCCGATCGATAGGAAATAACCAATGAAGAAGATCATCCGATGGATTGGGATTGGGGCCGGTGGGCTGCTTGCTCTCCTTGTGCTGGTTGCCATTGGGCTATCATGGCGTGGCAATGTTCGCCTGAACAGGATATACAACATCACCCCTGAAGCTGTCATCCTTCCGACCGATGCAGCCGATATCCAGGAGGGTGAACGGTTGGTTGCCATTTATTGCACCAATTGCCATGGCGATGGCGTAAGTGGGACTGACTTTTTTAATGATCCGACACTGGCTGTGATTGACGCGCCGAATCTCACCAGTGGTGAAGGAGGTGTAGGCGCGCAGTTGAGCGATGTTGACTGGGTACGCGCCATCCGGCATGGGGTTGACCCCGCTGGGAGACCTCTTTTTATTATGCCTTCTCGCAATTTCTATCTCCTCAGCGACGAAGATTTGGGGGAGATCATTGCTTATCTCAAAACGGCTCCGCCTGTGGATCACTCCGCAAACGATCGATCAACAACGTTCCTTGGGCGTACGCTGCTGACGCTTGGTCTCTTTGGCGACCTCATCGATGCTGAACGCATCAATCACACAGCACCCCGCCCGGCAGTTCCAACGCCTGGCGTAACTGTGGAATACGGTCAATATCTAGCCGTCACCTTTGGCTGCCAAACCTGTCATGGCCCTCAATTGGCTGGCGGTAAAGATCCTGATCCCGAAGCGCCACCAGGACCCAACCTGACGCCAGGTGGCAAACTGGGCGCTTGGGACGAACATACTTTCATCAATACGATCCGCACTCGCAAGAGTAAATGGATGGCTTTCGAGGCGTTGAACCACATGACGGACACGGAATTGCAAGCCCTCTGGCGCTATCTGCAGTCCCTGCCCGCTGTAACTGCAGATCAAGTCCAGGAATGAATAGGACCTTACGAGAAATGTCAATGCCGACCGCAAGCAGGCAGCGCAGGTCGTTCGCCAGACAAACCGGGCAGTATGATTGACGTTACAGGATTGCAATGAACCCCATGAAACAGTTCTATGAATTCACATATCGCCATTTCCGTGCGCCGTGGGATATCGGCGCACGGGAGGAACTCGTATCGATGGTGGAAACCGGGCGCATCAAACCCTGCCGCGCGATTGACCTCGGGTGTGGGGCAGGAGCCAACGCGATCTATCTCGCACAATGTGGTTTTGAAGTCACCGGCGTGGACTTTGCCGAAGCCGCGATTGAGAAGTCGCAAGCACGCGCTAGAGAGGCAGGCGTGCAGGTCAACTTCCTTGTGGATGATCTCACGAACCTGCGCCACGTTTCAGGGGAATTCGCTTTCCTGCTTGACTACGGCGTGCTGGACGATTTGCGCCCAAATCAGCGCGAGTCCTATCTTCGCAACCTGCTTCCGCTCACTCATTCGGGAAGTCTTTACTTTCTTTGGGGCTTCGAATATCCAATGCGCTGGTGGGAAAATTTGGTGCCGTTCTACGATGTTCCCTTCTATCCTGGGGAGATCGAACAGCGCTTCGCTCCGTATTTCGAGATCGAAAAAACTGCGGGCAGGATTGATTATTCCCATTGGCCGCCGGGCTATTCGGCTTATCTGATGACACGAAAAGGAGAAATGGCAGAATGAAAAATATATTCTCCTCTTTAAATGGAGCCGTTACGCTATCTGTGATTGCCTTGCTCTCTGAGTTGTGGCGCGCGTTTATAGACTTCCAGCACGAATATTCGAATATACTTAATGGTACGGGCGCGGTGTTACTCAGCACATTGCTTTACACAGTCCTTTTCGGTGGTTGGGCCTGGGCCTTGCTGCGAACTTTGCGCGGAAACCGCGCCTCGTTGGTCGCTGCGTTCATAATTAACCTGATCTTTCTGCTTGTCATTCCCATTGGGACGCTGGTTGCATATTGCCCTTCGCCGTGCCTCACGCTTTGGCCTATTATGGAACTGGCGAATTGGATTAATTTACTTTTCGGAAGCCTGGCGGGTATTGGACTGGCGATTCAGTTCTGCCAATATAAGGCGGCGGGTAAACAACCGCTTGCACCAGACGGCGGTTCGCTGTCCGCATAAATTAGTAGCCAATCTGTATATGATTTAGTACGCCACTCCCATGACACTGGGAGTGGCTTTTTTTTATAATTTATCCAGGAACACGGTTTATTTATTGCGCAATCTGTAGGAAAGATCGTTTCTCAATTTGTGAGGTTGCGTACTTGAGGAACCAAACCAAGGAAATTAATTGGAGGATTGATGACTCTACAACCCCTTTCTGCCAAAAATACCCGCTTTAAATCCGGTTGGATTCTTCTGTTGATCATCACCGGGCTGATGGCCTTGATGCACCTGGGGTTGATCTTTTGGGAGGACGATCCCGTCCTGTTTATTGGCTATGCTGCCTTCAACCTCTACG
>JACRAG010000108.1 GCA_016213455.1 Anaerolineae bacterium
GAAGGACCTCTATGCGCTGATGACCGACTCTCAGGACTGGTGGCCGGCGGATTATGGTCATTACGGGCCTCTCTTCATCCGGATGGCGTGGCACAGCGCCGGCACCTACCGCACCGGCGACGGTCGTGGCGGCGCCTGTTCCGGTTCGCAGCGTTTTGCGCCGCTCAACAGCTGGCCGGACAATGTCAACCTCGACAAGGCGCGGCGCCTGCTCTGGCCAATCAAGCAGAAATACGGCAACAAAATCTCCTGGGCAGACCTGATGATCCTTGCCGGGAACTGCGCGCTGGAGTCGATGGGTTTCAAAACCTTCGGCTTTGGCGGCGGGCGCGTTGACGTTTGGGAACCGGAAGAGGACATTTACTGGGGCTCGGAAAGTGAGTGGCTTGGCGACAAGCGCTACACCGGTGACCGGGAGCTTGAGAATCCGCTGGCTGCGGTGCAGATGGGCCTGATTTATGTCAACCCGGAAGGTCCGAACGGCAATCCGGATCCGCTGGCTGCCGCCAAGGATATCCGCGAGACGTTTGCGCGCATGGCAATGAACGATGAGGAGACCGTTGCGCTGATCGCCGGCGGTCACACCTTTGGCAAGACCCACGGCGCTGCTCCTGCGACTCATGTGGGGCCTGAGCCTGAAGCGGCGGGCATTGAAGAGCAGGGCCTGGGCTGGAAGAGCAGCTACGGCTCCGGCAAGGGCGGCGACACCATCACCAGCGGCCTGGAGGTCACCTGGACCACCACGCCGACCAAATGGAGCAGCAACTTTTTCTGGAATCTGTTTGGCTATGAATGGGAACTGACCAAAAGCCCTGCCGGCGCGAACCAGTGGGTGCCGAAGCATGGGGCGGGCGCCGGAACGATCCCGGATGCTCACGACCCGTCCAAACGCCACGCACCTGCCATGCTGACCACCGACCTGGCGCTGCGGTTTGACCCGGCTTATGAAAAGATCGCCCGGCGTTTCTATGAAAACCCGGACCAGTTTGCCGACGCTTTTGCCCGCGCCTGGTTCAAGCTGACTCACCGTGACATGGGTCCGCGCGCGCGCTACCTCGGCCCGGAAGTGCCCGCCGAAGAACTGATCTGGCAGGATCCCATCCCTGCTGTGGATCACCAATTGATTGATGCAGCCGACATTGCGGCGCTCAAAGCCAAAATTCTCGCCTCGGGGCTTTCGGTGGCGGAGCTGGTTGCCACTGCCTGGGCCTCGGCGTCGACCTTCCGCGGCTCGGACAAACGCGGCGGCGCCAACGGTGCGCGCATCCGCCTGTTGCCGCAAAAGGATTGGGAAGTCAACCAGCCGGCTCAACTGGCGAAGGTGCTGGATGCCCTTACGGGTATCCAGACCGCATTCAACAGCGCGCAGAGCGGCGGGAAGAAAGTCTCGCTTGCCGACCTGATTGTCCTGGGTGGCTGCGCAGGCGTCGAGCAGGCTGCCAGGAATGCCGGTTACACGCTGACCGTTCCCTTTGTGCCGGGACGCGCAGATGCTTCGCAGGAACAAACCGACGTGGAGTCGTTCGCTGTGTTGGAGCCGGTCGCCGACGGTTTCCGCAACTATCTGAAGGCCAAATTCGCGGTGACGGCTGAGGAACTGCTGGTGGATCGTGCGCAGCTGCTGACGCTGACCGCTCCTGAGATGACGGTGCTGCTCGGCGGATTGCGGGTCTTGAACATCAATGCTGGAAAGTCGCAGCACGGTGTGTTCACCCGGCGACCCGAAACGCTGACCAACGATTTCTTCGTCAACCTGCTGGACATGAGCACGACCTGGAAAGCAGCTTCGGAGGATCAGGCGGTATTTGAAGGTCGCGATCGTGCGACGGGCGAGTTGAAGTGGACCGCCACCCGGGTGGACCTGGTCTTCGGTTCCAATTCGCAGCTGCGCGCGCTGGCAGAAGTCTACGCCTGTGCGGATTCTCAGGAAAAGTTCCTGCACGACTTTGTCGCCGTATGGAACAAGGTGATGAACCTGGACCGTTTCGACCTGGCCTGAGCGTGCATCAATGCCCTGGAGGGGATTGGACAGGGCAGACAACCAAATGATGTTAAGCCCCCGTCCAGCAACCGGTGACCACCGGAAGCTGGACGGGGATTTTTAACCCCCCAACTCCATCTGGTCCGGCAGGCAGAGATTCCGGTTGTTTTGGGCGGAAAGGCTCAGCGGCGGTCGCGGGGTGGGGGTTTGTTTGATCTCCCATTGTGATAAATGTCACATTTCGAAAAATATGACTTGACTCTCAAAGTTGTTTTTGTTATTCTATATATGAAAATATTCTCGTATCTGAAAAGATTTTCATAAATAAACCACAACCATGGTCAAACTCTCCCCGCTGGATGAGACGCGATTGCTGGTGAAAGTCAGCAAGCTGTACTACGAAGAAGGGCTTTCGCAGGACGATATCATCCTGCGTTTGAATCTCTCGCGCTCGAAGATCTCCCGCCTGTTACAGCAGGCGCGGGATGAGGGGATTGTCCAGATCACCGTGGTGACGCCCAAACACCTGTATTCGGACCTTGAAAACCGGTTGGAGAAACACTTTGGGCTGCAAGAAGCAGTGGTGGTGGAAACACACGCCGGTGACACGCAGGAAAATGTGCTGCGCGCGCTGGGTGTCGCCGCCGCGGGGTACCTGGAGCGGGCGGTTACGGCATCGACCACCCTGGGTATTTCCTGGGGTTCGACGCTGAACAGCATGGTCGCGGCGATGCGTCCCATTTCGCTTCCCAACGTCAACGTGGTGCAAATCATTGGCGGGTTGGGGCAGCCGGAAGCAGAAATCCATGCCACCGATCTGTGTCACCGGCTGGCGCGGGCTTTGAATGGGCAGCTGACCTTGCTGCCAGCGCCCGGGATTGTCGGCAGCCAGCAGGCGCGTGAAGTATTGTTGGCTGACACATATGTCCGGCGGGCGGTGGAGATGTTCAGCCGCCTTGACCTGGCGTTTGTCGGCATTGGCGCGCCGACTCCTGAGTCGCTGATGATGCGGGACGGCTCCATTCTTTCGGCGCATGAAATGGAGCTCTTGCTTCAAAATGGGGCGGTTGGCGACATCGCGCTGCGATTCTTTGACGGGTTGGGGCAGCCGGTGGGTTCAGATATCGATCAACGCGTAATCGGCATTACGCTCGAGCAGTTGAAACGCGTGCCCCGCGTGGTGGGCATTGCGGGCGGCGCGGAAAAGCACCGGGCTGTGCGCGGGGCATTGGCGGGCAGGTTGGTGCATGTTTTGATCACCGACTCGGTGACCGCCGGGAAACTGCTGGAGTAATCCTTTATTGATTGAGGTAGGTATGAACGAAGACCAAATTTTAGAGATGGCCGCCCAGGTCATTGAAACAGAAAGCCGGGCTGTAGCCAGTTTGATGGACCAGCTCAAGCCTTCTCTGGTGCAGGCGGCGACGGCGATGTTGAACTGTAAAGGTCATGTGATTGTGGCTGGCGCAGGGACAAGCCATGCCGTGGCGCTGCGTTTTGCGCACCTGCTGTCTTGCTGTGGAACACCAGCCCTGTTCTTACATCCTGGCGACAGCCAGCATGGTTCGGCGGGGGCAGTGCGGGCAGAGGATGTGCTGGTGGCGCTCTCCAAGGGTGGGGAAACCACTGAAGTCAATTTCCTGGCGCGCGTCGCAAAAGAGCGTGGGGCGGTGGTGATCGGGATCACCGAAAAACCGGCTTCCACCCTGGGAAGAATGAGCGATATTACGCTTGAGATTAAAGCGCCAGAGGGCGTTGATCCGTATGGGATGATTGCCACCGGCAGCTCCTTGTTTAATGCAGCCTATTGTGACGCATTGTGCATCGTCCTGCTCAATCTGCGCGGTTACTCGGTGGAACAGTTTGGACAGACGCATCCAGGCGGCGCGGTCGGGCAAAAACTGAAAGGGGTGGCCTGATGATGAAAGCAGCCTATGTGACCGACCCGATGCGCATTGTTCTGCGCGAAACACAGGTTCCCACTCCCCCGGACGATGGGCTTGTGATGGCTGTCAAAGCCTGCGGCGTGTGCGGTTCGGATCTGCGCCGCTGGCGTGAGGGCGCTTATGCGGGTAGCGAAGACTTGATTGCCGGGCATGAAATCGCGGGTGTGGTGACCGGCGTGGGCAGCCAGGTCAAAGATTACCAGGTGGGCGATTTTCTGGCTGTTGCTCCCGACGTGCACTGCGGCAAATGCTACTACTGCGAACACGGACTCTACAACCTGTGTGATGACCTGCACCTGATCGGCATCACGCCGGGTTATAACGGCGGTTTCGCCGAATCGATGGTGTTGACCGGTGAGATGTTGCGCGGTGGTATTGTTCACCGGGCGCCGGGGTCGATGAGCTTTTCGCAGGCAGCGCTGGCAGAACCGCTCAGCTCGGTGCTGGCTTCGCATGCCGAAGCGAGTACCACCCTGGGGGATACGGTCGTGGTGATGGGTGGGGGGCCGATCGGCTGCCTGCATATTGCCGTGGCGCATGCGCGCGGCGCGCGGGTGATCCTGTCGGAGCCGAGCGCCGTCCGCCGCCAGATTGCCGGGCGTTTTTCGCCCGAATGGATTTTTGACCCCACGACATCCAACCTGGTTGAGGAAGTGCGCCGGGTCACGAACGGGCGCGGCGCCGATCTTGCCCTCTGCGCCAACCCGGTGGCAGCTACGCACACCCAGGCGGTCGAACTGGTGCGTAAACGCGGCAAAGTGGTGTTGTTTGGCGGACTGCCCAAAGCCAGCCCAATGACCACCCTGGACGGCAACCGCCTGCACTATAACGAAATTCGCGTTTTGGGGGCTTTCTCCTATCATCCCAGCTACCACGCCCTGGCCCTGGAGACGATTGAACGCGGGCTGATCAACAGCGAACACATGATTACGCATACTTTCCCACTTGCAGAGATTGACCGGGCTTTCCAGACGGCTGCCAGCGGCGAAGCACTTAAAGTGATGGTAACGATCGATTAACAGAGGAACCCAATGATCGGACTCAACTACGAACTCGAACAACGCGAAGCATCCGGCAACCCTGTGCGCGTCGGGCTGATCGGCGCCGGGCAAATGGGCACAGACGTGGTGGCGACCACCAGGATGATGAAAGGCATCCGCATCGTGGTCTCTGCGGATATTGATATCGAACGCGCCATCGCGGCATATAAAATTGCCCAGATCGAGGGTGATGTGGTGGTGGCTGAGACGGCGCAGCAGGCTGATGAAGCGGTGGCTGCCGGCAAGCTGGTTGCCGCCCGCGACTATCGGGTGGTCACGGACATGAAGAACATCGACGTGATGCTCGAAGCGACCGGCGTGCCTGAGATCGGCACGCGCGCAGCCCTGCGGTCGGCGCGTAACGGGCAGGATCTGGCGATGATGAATGTGGAAACGGATATCACCGTCGGCCCCATCCTGCACTGGTATGCCGGGCAAAAGGGCGTGCTGTATGCCCTGGCTGCCGGCGACGAGCCTGCCGCCTGCAAGGAACTGTATGATCTGGCTGTTTCGATGGGTTTCACCGTGGTGGCTGCGGGGAAAGGCAAGAACAATCCGCTCGACCGGCACGGCACACCCGCCGACCCTGCCATTCAAAAAGAAGCCGCCCGGCGCGGTCTCAGCCCGAACATGTTGATCGAGTTCATCGATGGTTCCAAAACCATGATTGAGATGGCGGCGGTGTCCAATGCCACCGGTCTCATTCCGGATGTACGCGGCATGCATGGTCCAAGCACCGACCGCGACCATTTGAACCAGACTTTTGCCCTCAAAGAGGAGGGCGGTGTGCTGAACAAGATGGGCGTGGTTGATTACGGCATCGGGCGGGTGGCTCCGGGTGTGTTCCTGATCGTGCGTACCGATCATCCGCGCCTGCGCGAAGCAATGATCCTGCGCGATATGGGCAACGGCCCATATTACACCTTGTTCCGACCCTTCCACCTGTGCAGCATCGAAGTTCCCCTGACCTGTGCCATGCTCGGCATTCGCAAACAGTCGAATATGGTGCCGCTCAACCGCCTGGTCTCCGAAGTCTTTGCAGTCGCCAAACGCGATCTGCTCCCCGGCGACACGCTGGACGCGATTGGTGGGACGGCTTATTACAGCCTGATCGACACGTATGAAACCGCCAAAGCCGAATGCCTGCTGCCGATTGGGCTGGCAAAAGGCGCCAGGGTTATCCGCCCGATCCAAATGGATGCGCCGATCACCTGCGCAGATGTCGAAATCAAACCGTCCACGGTTTACAGCCTGCGCCAGCTGCAGGAGCAGTGGTTTGAGGGCAAGATCAGCGAGCCGGAATTGCTCAAAGCCGTGGATGAGCTGGCAGCAGATTAAGAGCAGCTTTCTGCGCGGCACGCTTTCCCGGCAGGGATGGCTTAATCCTCAGGATGCCGCGCGTCGTCAAGACAAGATTAAAAGGAGAAAAACATGGCAAAAGTTACCCTGGGTGTGATCGTTGGCAATCGCGACTTTTTCCCCGACCGGTTGGTGACCGAGGCGCGGGCAGACATCCTCCAATTGTTCCAGGAAATGGACATTGAGGCAGTCATTCTCGATGAAAACGCCACCAAGCTGGGCGGGGTGGAGACCTGGACGCATGCCAAAATTTGCGCCGACCTGTTCAAGAAAAATGCTGAACGGATTGACGGCATCCTGGTCGTTCTGCCCAATTTTGGTGATGAAAAGGGTGTGGCGGATACGGTCAAGCTCTCCGGGTTAAATGTGCCCATTCTGGTGCAGGCCTATCCGGATGACCTGAACCAGCTGACGGTGGAGCGCCGGCGGGACGGGTATTGCGGCAAGATCTCGGTTTGCAACGACCTGCGCCAGTACGGTTACGCATACAGCCTGACCGAACTGCACACGGTGCATCCCATGACCGAAAGCTTCCGGGCCGATCTGGCAAAATTCGTCGGCGTCTGCCGGGTGGTGCGGGGATTGAAAAATGCCCGGTTTGGGGCCATCGGCGCGCGCCCCGGCAACTTCAACACCATGCGCTTCAGCGAGAAGATGCTCCAGAATTATGGAATGAGCGTCGTGACTGTGGATTTCTCCGAAATCCTGGGCAATGCCGGCAAGCTGACGGACGATGACGCGCGGGTCAAAGAAAAGCTGGCAGCCATCCGGGGCTACGCCAGGCACGATGCGGTGCCCTCTCCTGCCCTGGTCCGCATGGCCAAACTTGGCCTGGTGATCGATGATTGGATGAAGGAATATGACCTGACCGCCAGCGCCATCCAGTGCTGGACCTCGCTGCAGCAGAACTACCACATCAATGTGTGCACGCTGATGAGCATGATGAGCGAGCAGCTCATGCCGTCGGCTTGCGAAGTGGACATCACTGGCGTGGCTTCCATGTACGCGCTGCAGCTGGCTTCCGGTTCTCCGAGCGCGCTGGTTGACTGGAACAACAATTACGGCGGCGATCCCGACAAGTGCGTGTTGTTCCATTGCGGCAACTGGGCCAAGAGCTTCCTGCCTGAGATCGAAATCAAGAACGCCGAAATTCTGGCGACCACCCTCGGTACGGATAACACGTATGGCGCCGTAGCTGGACGCGTACCTGCCGGACCCATGACCTATGCTCGCATCAGCACCGATGACAACCTTGGTTTTATCCGCACCTACGTTGGCGAAGGTGAGTTCACCAGCGATCCGCTGGATACCTTCGGCGCGCGCGCGGTGATTCACACCCCTGGCTTACAAAAATTGATGCGCTACATCTGCAAGAATGGCTTTGAGCATCATTGCGCCATGAACGCCTCGCACTCGGCTGACATTCTGGCTGAGGCGTTCGAAACGTACTTCGGCTGGGACGTTTACCATCATTTGGGTTAGCCAAAGGTCTTGCAAGAGCGGTTCGATTGGAAAGGAGGTGGCTTGCACTTACGAGAAGATGAGAAAACAAGGATACAGACTGCGAGTCCAGGCTAATGAACAGGGCAATCTGTATCCCGTCGGTTATGGAAGAAATCCATAACAACCTTATTCTACCAAATCGCCGAAACCATTTTGTCTACGGAGTTCAAAAAATGAAACACCTGGTTCGTGCTTTGTCCTTTTTGCTTGTTTTGTCTTTCTTGTTGACGGCCTGCGCCCCCGCGGCTCAGCCCGCCCAGGAAGCCGGCGAGAAAAAATACACGATCTGCTTTGCCTTCCAGGATCTTGAAACGGAATTCTGGATGGCGGGACATAAGGCCATCACCGAGACCCTCAAGGCCAAAGGCTATGAAGTGGTCGAGGTCAACTCCAATGAAGATGCCAACAAGCAGCTGGAGCAGGTCAAGAACTGCATCGCGCAAAAAGTGGACGGCATCATGGTCATCCCGGTGGACGGCTCGATTGCCCTGAAACTGATTGCCGAAGCCAACAAAGCCGGCATCCCCATCGGCATCTTCAACCGCCCGCCCCAGAGCGACGAAGGCAATGCCCTGACCGTTGTGGCGAACAATGAAAAGATCGCCGAAGCGACGGTTGAATATATGGCACAGGAAGCCCAGAAACTGGGCAGGAAAATCAAGCCCCTCATCATGGTTGGCGACCTGGGTGACCCCAATGCGGTTGGCCGCAAACAGGGTTTCTACAACGTGATCGAAAAATACCCCGACCTGTTCGAGACCCCGGTGGAAGTGGCGACCAAATGGAATGCCGACGTGGCCCGCGATGGTCTGCAGGCTGCCATGACCGCCAATCCTGATATCGACTTCCTCTTCACCTCCTCTGACTTCCTGTATCCCACCATCCAGGGCGTGCTGGAGCCGCTCGGCAAGTGGAAGAAGATCGGAGAAGAAGGTCACGTCATCATGGGCGGTCTCGACGGCGACAAGACAGCCTGCAGCCTGATGCAGTCGGGCAATGCCTTTGTGGATGCGACCGGCGTGCAGGACCTGTATTTTGAGGCCGATTCCCTGCTGGCTGCCATCATCAAAGCAGTCGAAACCGGCGAGAAAACCCCGGATGCCTGGCTGGATGACCCCGGCTTTGCGCTGACCCAGGGCAACATGGCTACCAAAGAACTGGATATGTGGGGCTGTAAGTTGTTCCACGGGAAATAAAGTGTTCATTGATCTTCAACGGGTGAATGCTTTGTAGGTGGCTGGCCCGGATTGAAGATCAATAAGCTGCTGTCAGAATGATCAACGCCGGTTCTCATCGAGAACCCTATCAGTTGGGAACCGGCGTTCCCTTGAAGAGGTATTCGTAAAATCAACGAAAGGTTGGATTGCGTATAATTTTCTGTGCATTACCGGTACATTATTTGATTGATTGTTGTCAAAGTGTCGTTGGTGATATGGATAGTCTTTTACTCGGGCAGAAAAATCGCCAAATCAAAGGTGAGTTCGGCATTTTGGATTACATGACGAAGTGGAACGTGTACGAGGAGTTGGCAAGGCTTGATCGCAACCAACTTCGAATCAATGGAACATTACCAGGTGTCTGGCGCTGGTTTAAACAGATGGCGTGAACCGCACAATAAATGTGCCATTGTTGGGCCAAAATCAGCTTTGACATCTGTGTCTGACCCCGGTTGACCGGCAGATTTGGCAGGTCAATCGCCGGCTGATGGATCTTTGCCGGCGAAAAAGTTATTGTTAGAACTGAGAGATCATTAATCACAGGGAGTTGTTATGACTTTTGAACCGATCCACCCCGATTCAAGCGGGCATTTCCTGATCACGCAGAGCGGTCAACCGTTTTTCTGGTTGGGCGATACAGCCTGGGAATTATTCCACCGTTTGAACCGCGAAGACGCAGAAAAATACCTTGAGACACGCCGCAAGCAGGGTTATAACGTCATCCAGGCGGTCATTCTGGCTGAGTTGGACGGGCTGCACACCCCCAATGCGTATGGACATATTCCGCTGCTGGGCGACGATCCCACCCGGCCCAATGAAAATTACTTCAAATATGTGGACGAAATCATTCGCCTTGCCGCGAAAAAGGGACTATACATTGGGCTGCTGCCCACCTGGGCCGATAAGGTGGATGGGCGCAGCGGATGGGGCATCGGTCCGGTGATTTTTAACCCGGAGAATGCACGTATTTACGGGAAATACCTGGGCCAACGCTACCAGGATGAAC
>JACRAG010000109.1 GCA_016213455.1 Anaerolineae bacterium
CTGCCAATGAAAGCCTGTGGACCTTTGGCTCGCTTTTGATCCTGGTGATGGGCTTGCCCCTGGCGATGATGCCGGTGGTTTTGTTTCCGGTCCTGAGACAGCACAATGAAGTATTAGCCATCGGGGCCATCGTGTTCCGGGGCGTCCTCGAAGCCGTTTGTTATCTCCTGAGTGCCACCAGCATGCTGCTGCTTCTGGCGGTTGGGCGGGCTTCTGCACTGGCTGTGGCTGCCGATACAGCCGGTTATCAAATCCTGGGTGCGCTCCTGCTGTCCTCCGTTGACTGGATGGGGTTGTTACTGGCGATCGTGTTCAGCATCGGCTCGCTGATAATCAACTTCGTCCTGTATCAAATGAACATCATCCCACGCTGGCTATCCGGCTGGGGAGTGATCGGCTCGCTGTTGTACTTCGCCGCTCCCCTGGTCAGCATGTTTGGCATGCAACACCTGCCGCTTTCCTTCGATAACGCTTTAGGCTTTTTGATTGGCCCGTTGGCGATACAAGAGATGGTTCTCGCGTTGTGGTTGATCATCAAGGGATTCAAACCGGGATTGAAAACCGCACACGCCATGTAACCACGGATGTGGGCATGAAATCGCAGCGACTGCCATGAGATGAAGAAACGATCCCGCGGCAATGCGTAAAACGAAAGCGCCCCTCAAAAGAGGAGCGCTTTCGTTTTGGATGATTCGATTTCGTCGAGCGGGACCGCACAATCGGCTGCCCCATGCTTTGGTTCACTGGAACAAATATTTCTTCAATGCTTCCATTTGCGACTTTCGAAATTCCTCGACGATGGGGATGCGCTGGTCAAACACGTCAAAGCCATGAAATGCACCCGGAACGATCTTTGTTTCACAGTCAACGCCGGATGTTTTCAACTGTTGTGCATAAGCCGCATCTTCGTCATGGAAGATATCCAGGCTTCCCACCCCGATCCATGCCGGGGGCAAGCCGGAAAGATTTGCGCGGCGAGCGGGAACAGCATACGCAGGCACATCCTCTGCCCCACTTTTTTTCCCAAGATACGCTTCCCACCCGTAGCGATTGTTCTCCTGAGTCCAGGTAAAGCTGTCGCTGTCGTCCAGGTCCGTCCGAAGAACGGTGCGATCATCCAACATGGGGTAAACCAGTAATTGAAAAACCAGGTTGAATTCCTGCCTGTCATGCGCAAGCTGAGCAAGGGCGGCAGCCAGCCCGCCTCCGGCGCTGGCACCCCCCACGCCAATCCGCTCACCATCAACCCCGAGCTGTTCAGCCTGAGCCGTCACCCATTTCAATGCCGCGTAGATATCATCCAGCGCGGAGGGGAATGGATGTTTGGGCGCATGCCGGTAGTCCACAGAAATTACCGAGATGCCCAATTCGCGCACATACTGGGCGCAGCGAAGATCATCCATTTCCGGCTTGCCCATCACGTACCCGCCGCCGTGCAGCCAGATCAATCCTGGCGTTGGCGCAGACCGGGTTTTGGGCCGGTAAATCCTCAGGCGGATGCCGGTTTTCCCATCCGAACCCAGGATCGAGCGGTTCTCGATGTGAATATCGCCGGGGGTTTTGGGCGCGGGCGTCCAATGGATCACCGTCTTTATCAGCCAAAGATTCTTCACGCTGAAAAGGAATCGGGGGCTGACCCTGGCGATGGGCTGCAAGTCGGGGTGAATTTTCGACAACCGGTTATTCATTGCTGATGAATTTCCCAAACTTCCTTTTCATGATAAAGCAGTTGGACAGCAGGTCGGTCTGGTGATGGAGACTGACTTGCTTTACGGAGTCATCGTTACTGAGGGCTGCTTTTCTCCTCAAAAACCCAAAAGTAGCCATTACAGTCCCTCATCCTGAATTGACGCACCCCTGGATCGAACGTAAAAATATGCTGTGATATTTCCGCATTGTCTTTCACACGTTGGTACAAAGCGTCAACGCCATCCACTTGAACCTGAAGAGTCAATGATCCTCCCATACCCATCCCGCGCATTTCGGGGATATCCCAGGTCATTCCGGATTCTTCCTGGAAAGCAACCTCCACTTCACCGCACTGCATCCTTGCCCAATCAAAGGGTGCGACGTCTGGAATAACCTGAACCAAATCAAAGCCCAGGACCGTTCGATAAAATTCGATGGTGCGGTCGACATCTTTTACCATGAGCGTAGGGATGAGCTTTTTTAGGATCATATCACCTCATCTTCCGATGATGCAGAATGAGAATCTACAGTCAGCCTTGTGAAGCATTACCAGCCTGAAGTGGCAGGAACAAGCGTCTGGTCACCAACATGAACCGCGCCAACCTTCCTGTAAAAAGCAGATCGTTGAATCTCAACGCCTGGCCAAACGCCGCGTTTGGCTTTGACTGGTCAAATCCCGTTTGGTCTGGGGTGCCTCTCCCACAGACTGCACCATGCCATCTGAAGAATCACCCGCAAATTACCAATCCCAGGCGCTCAAAGGAAGCGACGGCAAGTTTAAGGATTGACATAAAGTTGAACCTGCCCTCGATAAAATTCGCGCGTCCGGGTTAGTTTTTTCTGCGCTGCCAGCGTCTGCGGGATCAGCCCCTGAGGATCGGTATAGAATTCGTGGCTGTAAACCAGCCAGACCCGGTCATACCCGTTCACCAAGTCAATCAACCCGGGGATGTCGCCGGGCGTCATCTCAGGCTCCAGGACACCGCTTTCGAAAAGATCGAGCGGTACGCCACGTTTCACGACCTGGATTTCATATAGTTCCTCGTAGGCCCTAAAATAATAATTGAACGGGATTTCAATGAAATTGGAGTTGAAAAGGACCAGATCGCCCTGTTCAGCGAATTTTGCCACATAACCGGCAGGGGTGCTCCAATCTTCTTTTTGATAGAACCGGTAATAATCGCCGGCAGAAAACAGATTGACAAACCCCAATATCCCCGCGACACAGATGATCACGAAACGAAACCGGACCTGGGC
>JACRAG010000114.1 GCA_016213455.1 Anaerolineae bacterium
GGCGAGGCAGCAGCAGTTTGATTGATTTCTTTCATCCGCTCATAAGAACCAATCTGTGAGAGATCGGTGTAATAGGCGTTAAAGGTGTTGCCAAACTCCCAGTTGAGGCCGGGGTTGTAGCCGCTGTTTTCCACCAGCTTGATGAGCTTCTTCTCCTGGTCTTCCCAATTCCAATGGGTACCTTCGATGCCGTAGCACAACAGGTTGTAAAGCTTCTCATCCGTGTTGATCGCCTCGATCAACATCATCGCCCGTTCGGGGTTTTTGCTGGTGACCGGGATGGCGGTCAGGGTGGCAACCAGGCCGTCGGTGTAGAGGATGGGGGTGATCAAACCCTTGGCGACGAAATCATAGCCATATTTGGCCTTCATGCCGGTGGTGTCTTCAATGCCCACCACCTGCGCCAGGCGAAGGGCAACATCACCCGCAGTGATGGAAGCATCCACATCCTGCAGCGGCTCAACCGGCAGGAAACCCATCTCGGTCCAGCGCTTCACCCGTTCAAATGCCTTCATCGCGGCTTCGGTTTCAAAGTAGGAGACCACTTTCCCCGTGGCTTCGTCCACTTTTACACCAGCATAGGGATAAATGATCGGGTCATAACCCTGCATTTCCAACAGGAAGTTGAACCCGTCTGTCACATATTTGGTATCTCCGCCATCTTTGATCTTCTGCATGAACTCTTCAAGAGCTGGGTCATCATAACCGGTGAGTTTGGTGACATCCAGACCGTATTTTTCCGCCAGGTCCTTGCGCACCTGCACGCCCCACACCTTGGGGAACATCTGCTGGTTGATCACGCCATAAATCTTGCCGCCGATGCGCGGAGCGTTCCACATGGCGGGGGTCAGGCTGGCCCAGGTCTTCGGAGCATACTCTTTCAACAGGTCGTCCAGTGGCAGGTAAACTTCACCAGCCACATTGGAGGCGTAGTTATTCATCCAGGGCGCGGTGAATTCCAGGTCGATCTCTTCACCGGCGGAGTGCGCAAGGCCCAATTTCTCACCGTAGGCGCCCCAATCCAGCAGTTCAATGGTCAGGTCAACATTCAGCCCGATCTCTTTCAGGTATTCATTCACCGCCGCGTTGACTGCCGGCAGATCGTTCTGCGCGCCACCCACAATGGTGTACTTCAATTTCACGGTCTCCAGGGCTACCGGGGCGGGCGTCGCGGTTGCTTCCGGAACAAGCGTGGCAGTCGGTTCCACAACCGCTTCTGCAGCGGTCGGTTCTACTGGCGCTTCGGTAGCGGTCGGTTGCGCAGCCGGGGAGCAGGCTGCCATGGCAACACCCGCCAGTCCCAGACCGGCAAAACGGAGGAAATTACGCCGAGAAATTTGTTGCTTAGCCATCTCTTTTTCTCCTGAACGATCGAAAAAACGATTCAATTGGATTTTTTGTTTTCCTGAAAAGCCAGCTTTTCAGGTCCAACGTGCACGAAACTACAGCCAGCGCCGTTGGGTATCGGCCGTTACCCGCACGCAATGTCTGGTCAAACCCTATGTTGTTTGCGTCTTGCTATGACTTGACCGCTCCCAGTGTCAATCCTTTCACCAGGTACTTTTGCACTGCCAGGAAGGCCAGGGATGCCGGTCCCGTCGCCAGCACCACCATCGCCATAGGCAGGGTTTGTGTGGGCACCTTTTGATCCGCCAGTTCGGGATTTTTGGCGATCACGTCCGCACTCTGGTTGATGGCATACAGCAGGTACTGCAGCGGGAAGAGCGCCCGATCACGGATAAAATACAGCGCCGTCGTCCAATCATTCCAGTAATTGAGGATTAAGAACAACCCGATGGTCGCCAGCGCCGGTTTGGAAAGGGGAAGCACGAGTTGGAAGAAAATGCGGAACTCATCCGCACCGTCCACGCGGGCGGCATCAAACAACTCCTGCGGAAGCGTCTGGAAAAACGAACGCAGCATCAGGATATAGTACTGGCCCGCCAGGAACGGCGTGATCAAGACGATCAGGCTGTCCTGAATGTGCAGGTAACGCGTCACCAGGATATAGTAGGGCACCAGACCGCCGCCAAACAGCATGGTAAAGAAGATGTAGAAGGCGACGAAGCGGCGCATGAAGAAATCTTTCCGCGAAAGGGGATAAGCCACTAACGAGGTGACCAGCAGCGCCACCACGGTGCCCACAATGGTCACAAACGTGGTGACTCCGTACGCCCGTATGATTTGCACGGGATACTCAAAAATATATTGGTAAGCTTCCAGGCTGAACACAGACGGGATCAGGGTATACCCGTTGCGCGTCAGGGCCACTTCATCGGTTAAAGATGCCGACACAATCAGCCAGAGCGGCACAAGGCAAGCCAGGCTGAGCAGCGTCAGGATCATGTGCACCGTCAGCTTCCAGAGGGAGAACTTCCGGGAATTTGACTTCTTGGGTGTCGCAGGGGTTTGCAGGGTCTGGGCCGTCATTTGCTTTTCTCCAGAAGGGATTAGAACAATGTCCGGTCCGGGTCAATCCGGCGGACGACCCAGTTGGTCAGCAGCACCAGGATGAAGCCGGCAGTGGCCTGCATCAGGCCCGCCGCGGCAGCCATACCCGGGTTGTTCAGGTTGACCAGTGAGCGA
>JACRAG010000115.1 GCA_016213455.1 Anaerolineae bacterium
AAACAGCGGATGGTAATACTCAACGTTCAAATATCCCTGCAAACGGTGCGCAGGATCAATGAAGAGTTTCCAGGGCAGAGTCGTCGGAGAGCCATAAACTTCCTGGTTAAAGAAGTTTCCCCAGCGTCCAACACCTTGAGCCAGCGCCAGGCCCGGAGCAATCGCATCAGCCCACACGCCCAGCGGATACTTCCTTGCCCGACTGTGAATCATTACCGCAATGAGTCCGCCCACCACAGCACCCGGAATGCCCAGCCCACCCTTGCGCAGGTTGAGCATATCCAATGGATGGGTGAGATAATACATCGTGGTCACGCCATCTTCTACCATTGAGGCGGGCGGGAAAAGCACGTGCCACAGCCGCGCGCCGATGATGCCCCCCAGCAGCGCCCAGGGAAGGATATCCCAGGCCAGTTCACCATCCTGGTCATACAGGCGCGCCTGTTTGCTGGCTAGCCAGGTTGCGGCAACCGCGCCCAACATGATCAACACACCATAATAGTAAAGTTTAAAACTTCCAATCAAAATGCCATCGAATTGAAAACTCATCGGTGAACTCCTCGGCTATTTCGGTTTCCCATTCATCTGCTCATACGCTTGCTGACGGACGTGCCAGATGCGCTGAAACGCAGTGATATTGGCAAATAAAGCGATCGCCCAAACGGCGATCAAAGGCAGGTTGAATATCAAGCAGGGCGCAAGCACCAGAAAGCGTTCCACCCGTGTGAACAGCCCGACCTTTGTATCCATCCCCGCCGATTGAGCGCGGGCGCGGATGTACGAAACCATCACGGAGCCTGCCGTGGCGAGAAACACACCGACACACGACAGCCAGTCCTGTCTTTGAAGGAAGAACACCAGCAAACCCAAAAAGATAACCAGCTCAGAATACCGGTCGGTTACCGAGTCAACAAAACCGCCGAATTTGGTCGGCTCACCGCGCAGGCGCGCCATGGTGCCGTCCAGGGCATCGATCGGCCCCATCAACAACACCACGATCCCACCCCAGGTAATATGCCCGGTGGCAAGCAGATACGCGGCGCCAATATTGCCCACCAGTCCGGCGATGGTCACCGTGTTAGGCATCAAACCCAGGCTATTAAGAAAAGCAGCGGCAGGGTCGAGGATATGTTTGAACCGCTTCCGCAGCAGATCGGTAAAAGTCATCGTATTTTTTTGCGTAATGTCCTGCAAATTTGCACCTTTTAAGGGTAAGAGATCGTCCAGGATCGAACTATCCTAATGGAACGACCCTAAACTGTCAAGCATCATCACTTTCATCCTCTTCAGGATCCAATAACACATCGCGGTCTTTACCGCCGCCCTGTGATGGACCAACCACGCCCATTTCCTCCAACTGGTCGATCAAGCGCGCTGCCCGTGGATAGCCGATGCGCAGCCGGCGCTGTAACAGGGACGCAGAAGCGCGCTGGGCCTGCCGCACGATATCAATCGCCTGCTGCACCAGTGAATCGCCGTCTTCCTCTTCCGACTGCTGCTGGATCAATTCCTCCCAGGGCGCATCCGTCGTTTCAATCTGAGCTTGTTTCCAGAAATTCTGGATGGCATCGATCTCCTGGTCGGAAATCATCACACCTTGCGCGCGCAGCGGTGAGCCGACTTCGGGGTTGAGGAACAGCATATCTCCCTTGCCTAAAAGGCTCTCCGCGCCATTGGTATCCAGAATAACCCGCGAATCGATCCCGGAAGCGACTGTAAACGCCAGCCGGGCTGGGAAGTTGGCTTTAATCAAACCGGTAACTACGTCCGTACTGGGGCGCTGCGTGGCAACCACCAGGTGAATACCCACGGCGCGGGCCATTTGCGCCAGGCGCACCAGGCTGTGCTCGGTCTGCTCAGGAGCGCTCATCATCAAATCTGCCAGCTCGTCCACAATCACCACAATTTTCGGCAAAGTGGCTTGTCCGCGCTTTTCAGCCCGGCGGTTGTAGGTGTCAATATCGCGGGAATGGGCTGACTCAAGTAGTTTATAACGCCCGTCCATTTCCATCAACGCCCACTTGAGCACGCCCAACATGCGGTCCACTTCTGTTTCGACCTTGCCAAATAGGTGCGGCAATCCGTTGAAACGGGCCAACTCCACCATCTTGGGATCCATCAAGGCCAGGCGCATTCGTTCCGGCGGATTATTGGTCACCAGGCAGGTGACAATTGCGGCGATGCATACCGACTTGCCGGATCCGGTCGTGCCGGCGATCAACATATGTGGCATCCGAGCCAGGTCAGCCACCAATGGGTTGCCGGAAACGTCCTTGCCCAGCCCAATCGCCAGCGGCGAGCTGAGCTTTTGGAACATCTCCGTCTCCATCAAAGAGCGCAGGCGTACGATGGTATTGCGCGGGTTGGGCACCTCAATGCCAACATAAGATCGACCGGGCACGGGCGCTTCAATGCGCAGGCGTTCCGCCTTCAGTTGCAGCGCCAGATCGCGCTGCAGTGCGGAGATTTGGGCTACGCGCACTTTCAGTTGTATGGCTTCGCCTTCCAAACCGGTCTTCTCGATGAAACCAGGCTCCACCGCGTATTGGGTGATCGTCGGTCCGACGCGATAGCCCAACACCCTCACCGGCAGGCCAAATTCGGACAGGGTCTGCTCAATTCGCTTGCCGGTTTCGATGATAATGGCTTCGTCCGGGATGGCTGGCTGTTCTTCAGTCAACAATGTCAGCGGCGGCAGACGGGGATCACGCTCCCGGGTTACCGGAGCAACCGGGGTCATCGCGGGAGTATTCGTTTCGACGGCATCCGACATTCCCGCAGGCGCAACAACCGGTTGGGGTTTTGAGCTTCCAGCCGGTTGCAAAGACAACCGGTTAAGCCATCCTTCCAACGTGCGCAGCGCCAGGGTTAATAACCCGGTTCCAAACAGCAGGAAGAATAGTCCCAGAATGAGAACGACAATGGTGCTGAATGGCACGGGCAGCAGGTTAGAAATGATATCTGCCAACCCCCAGCCAATCACACCGCCATCCAACATCTGCTCTGCCCGGTTGATATCCAGCCCACCAAAAATGGCCAACAGGACGAGAACGCAAAAAACCGCGCCTTCCAGGGCCAGAACCTGACCCAATGAAATGCGCGGCCACTTTTCGAAATGATGGCGGAAACACATCAACCCAAGGACAAAAAATGCCACCACAACAAATGGCGTGCCCCAACCAAACCCGAGGCCCAAGAGCCGAACCCAGGGATCGATGATGACACCCTTGGTTAACCCTAACCATCCCAGGAGTGTAATCAGACCCAGCGCAAACAGCAGAACGCCCAACACATCCCAGCCAAACCGGCGAAAACGCAGCCAAAGATCGACCAGGCGGTCTCTCGGCTCTGGCGTTACCGGTTCAATTGGTGGATTTGGATTGCCAGATGGTTTGCGCGAACCGTGCTTCTTTTCAGGAACCGGCGATGTCATTCTGCACTGACCAGGCCTAACCCAAGCCGGCGCCGCTCGGTATCAATGTGGAGGATTTTAACCTGCACAAGCATTCCAGGAGTTAGGAATCCCTCAAGATCTGCAGTGCTGTCCGGGAGATGGATGGTGGAAATGTGAATCAAGCCTTCCACGCCTTCTTTGAGCCGGGCAAACGCACCAAACCGCCGGATTGCGGTCACATTGGCTTCCACAATGTCGCCAGCCTGATAGGTTTGCGCCAGCACCTCCCACGGATTGGGGCACAGGCGCTTCAAACTGAGCGCCACCCGGCCATTTTCCTCGGAGACATTGAGCACCAACGCGCGTACGGGGTCGCCGATCTTGAGAATTTCCGCGGGATGCTGCACCCGCCCCCAGGACAGCTCAGATACATGGATCAACCCTTCCAGGCCGCCCAGGTCGACAAACACGCCAAACTCGGTCACGTTGGTTACGGTGCCGTTGACAATTTCTCCTGGACGTAATGTGGAAAAGAGCTGCCGTCGCCGGCCATCACCTGCCAGCGCTGCCCGTTCCGATAGAACGATACGTTCTTGATCCGCCTCGCATTCGATAACCTTCAAGTGCAGGGTTTTGCCGACATAGTTGTTTAAAACCCGTTTGCGTTGATCCCCCTCCGCACCGCATGGTAATTCCACCAGATGAGAAACAGGAACAAAGCCTTGAATAAATTCTCCACGGACCAGCACACCACCGCGGTTAAAGCCGTAAACTTCGAGTTTAATCACCTCGTCGTTCTCGTAATAGGTTTTAACCCGTTCCCAATCCACCGGAGAGCTGCTACCAGCATTGGCTGTGGTCTTGCCCTGTGCATTCTTCAGCATATTGGCTGCACAGGCGTCTTCATCCGCCAAAATTGAAGCCCACCAACCCTCATCCAATTCTGGTACATCCATTTGTCCGGCCGCCACGGAGCGTTTCGTTAACATACACTTACCTCCCTGATCATCCTACAGGTAATACCACAATCTATTGTCAATGAATTCTACGCTGTTCAGAAATGCGTGCGTCTGCCTCCATGTCGGCGATCACTTTTGCTACCGACTCAATGGCGACACGTTGTTTTCGATACAAATCCGCTTCCGACATCGCCAGGCGCATGGCGATTTCGCGGACTTTTTTCCCTTCCATGAACTTCATTTCCAAAATATTATACAGTATCCACTCACCTGTAAAGCGACGGTCTCCTTCTGGCTTGACTTGTTCGATCGCGGAGCGCAAAATTCCACGCAAAGCATTCGCCTCATTCCCGTCGTATTCATCCAAGGCATCCCGCACAATTTTGAATTTCATTAATGGACTGTTCGTCAGTTTGGGCCCCCCCCAATAATGCGTCAGGGCTTCTTTCACCTGGCTCGGTAAATCACGGTCAACAGGAAGGACCTCGTCCGAAGAGAGCAGGTTTTCCTGGTTGAACCGTCCGGCCCCACGAAGTTTTTCTAACAAGCCTACC
>JACRAG010000116.1 GCA_016213455.1 Anaerolineae bacterium
CAAGAGAAATAGAAAAGTGACGATCAGACGGAGATATGGATATACATTCTTCATTCGTATTTATCCCCCTCAAAAAAGGTTAGGTATTATTTTTAGCACTTTATTAGCCAATCGCCGATGTAAGTTGGAAATAAAATGACCGTATCAACTTTCTTATTATAGGGGTAAAGAACGAATCATATATCCCAATCATTTGTCTTTTGTGGGTCGATTATTCATCCTCAATTTCCTCACTATAGAGATCGTAACAACCGAATACAGTTGATTTCAATTTTTCAATCGTGAGCCAGAGATTTTCCTGCAGGGAAGGTTCTTGGCTCATTGTGTTTTAACGGCCAATACAAGAAGGAGATGCATTTGGTCAATGTTGTGGTGCTAAAAGGCATCATCGTGCTGGGGCCGCGGAAGTTCATGGAAGACCTGTTCTTTCGAATGGCACAAGAACCTTCCCGCTAAATCCTTGGATACCTTCAGGGATGCCGCGGATTACATCAACATTCGGATTTGTGGCGATGTGAGAAGGTTGATCACCCATGCGGCGTGGAATGCGTCTGCGGATTCACGGCTTCTTCCAGTCCAGTGACTATAAGGAAAACCTGGCGGAGATCGTAGGAAAGCCCCAAAGCGCAGCGGCGTCGAGATTACGGTGGACGTGAAAGCTACGAAGCTGAAACCAGTCGTTATCGAGCGCAATTCTTATGAGGTGGATGCCCGCTGTCTAATCGTGCTCGACAAAAACAAATTTATTTCCTGCAAATCCATTAATTGAACTTTGATCCACGATCAGAGCTGCTGCACGGCCTGCACCGACAGGTTGAGCAGCAGCTTGCGGTCGTCGGTGCGGTCATCCCAGCCGCGGTAGTCCCAGCCTTCCGGCACCACCAGGTCGCCGCCATAGACCACCTGCCCGAAGGTCACGCCGCGGAACTGCGCCACGGCAAAGAAGGCCGAGGCTTCCATATCCACCACCAGACAGCCCTCGGCGACGCGCTGGTCGCGTTTGGCGGGGGTTTCGCGGTAGAAGGCGTCGGTAGTCCAGGCTTTGCCGGTGAGGAAGCTGAGCCCGGTGCTGCTGAGTACGCTGGTGAGGGCCTGCACCGCGGCGGGGTGCGCGTAGGATTCGCGCGAGGGGGGCATGTAATGGTAGGAGGTGCCCTCGTCGCGCACGGCGGAGGTCAGCACCACCGGGTGACCCACGGCGATCTCTTTGACCAGCACGCCCACGCCGCCGCAGGCGATGAACTTGCGCCCGCCCAGGGCGATCAACTCTTCCATGAAAGCAACCGCCATGGGTGCGCCCACGCCGGGGTGGACCACCGTGATGTCACCCGTGGGGGTGGACATGCGGTAAATGGGGTTTGTGCCATATTCGGAAGACAGGTTGGCGATGACCGTCAGCTCGCCGTCTTCGGCTTTCTTTTTCAGCACTTCATTAAAGAAACACAGCACCACCTGTTCGGGGATGCGGATGGTTTTGGAGGAATGCGGGTTGAGGATGGCTTCCGGGTTGGGGTCAAATTCGAGGATGGGAAATTCTGCCTGCGGCATGGTATGTTCCTTTCTGGTGAAATTAAACCATAGTTTGCGCTATTGAGGGGTGTGTTGCGGGAATGTGCGCCGGGCGCGCGATGCACCCCGGGGAACGAATATGTTGACTTGTGTAGTATTGAATTCGTATTATAGCCTTGTTTTTTACGGCTTCCACCTGCTAACCCCGCCGGTCGCGGCAAGGAGATTCACCATGCGCTATCAACTACTTGGAAAAAGCGGGCTGCGTGTTTCAGAATTGTGCCTGGGCACCATGACCTTTGGCGATGCCTGGGGCTGGGGCGCGGACGCCGCCGAATCCAAAAAGCAGTTTGACCTGTTCGCGGAAGCGGGCGGCAACTTCATCGACACCTCGATCAATTACACCAACGGGCAGAGCGAGACCATTCTGGGCGATTTGCTCAAAGCCGACCGCGATCACTTCGTCGTCGCCACCAAGTACAGCCTCACCAACCCGGCTGCCACCGATCCCAATTCGGGCGGGAACAGCCGCAAGAATATGCGCCAGTCGGTGGAGCGCAGCCTGAAGCACCTGCAGACCGACTTCATCGACCTGCTTTACCTGCATGCGTGGGACCATACCACGCCGCTGGAGGAAGTGGTGCGCGGATTGGATGACCTGGTGCAGCAGGGCAAGGTCAATTACGTGGCGTTTTCGGATACCCCGGCGTATATTGTCTCCGCGGCAGTGACCATGGCAGAGCTGCGCGGTTGGTCGCGCTGTGTGGGGCTGCAGCTGCCTTTTTCGCTGGCTGACCGGGCTGCGGAGCGGGCCGAAATTCCCATGGCGCGCCAGTTTGACCTGGCGGTGATGGCCTGGGGCGTGCTGGAGGCGGGCGTGCTGCTGGGCAAATACAGCCCGGGCAGCACCGAGCAGACCCGTGACGACAAAGCCGGGGTGCGCATTTCGGAGCGCACGCAGGCGATCATCGACACGGTGGCTGCGGTGGCAGCCGAAACCGGCATGACCCGCACCCAGGTGTGCGTCAACTGGGTGCGCCAGCAGAAATCGGCCCAGTTCATCCCGGTGCTGGGGGCGCGCACGGCGGTTCAATTAAAAGACAACCTGGGCAGCCTGGCGCACTCCCTCTCCGAAGAGCACCTGAACCGGTTGAACGAGGTCAGCCGCATCTCGTATGGCTTCCCGCGTGATTTTGTGGAGGGGGGCATTCGGTCGTATGTTTTTGGCAAGACGTTTGATTTAATCGACAATCACCGCGGCTACCCACAGCGATAGCCTTTCCGCTTGAAATGCCTTTTCCCTTCAATGGGGTGTCCGGCGCTGGACACCCCATTGGTTTTTTTATGGTTTTACCTTGCAGTTGCCTATCGGTTGGAGGAAAAGCGCGAAAAGCTCCGCAATTGGTCTCTTGCATTTGGTGCGCTTGGAGTACAATTCGCGCTTATTGCTTATGATCAAGAAACTACTTTACCGCTCGCTGCGGATTAATCTCGACCTCACAGACGACCGCAACGCCTTTTACCTGGTTGTGGAAATCTTTTTCGCGGCTGTACTGGGCGCGGCGTCGACGTTCAACGGCGCGTATGCGCTGCGCCTGGGCGCTTCCAACGAAGACATTGGCCTGCTTTCCTCGCTGCCGGCGCTGCTGGCGGTGCTCATTTCCATCCCTGCCGGGCGCTTTTTGCAGACCCGCGTGCGGCGTAAGCCCTGGATTGTGTACAGCCTGCTGATGCACCGTACGGGCTTCCTGCTGGTGGCGCTGGTGCCGCTGCTCAAACTGGCCGGGCTGAACCAGGGCAGCGTGGCGGTGGCGCTGCTCATCGCCATCTCGGCGCCGGCGCATTTCTTCAATGTCGGCTGGATCCCCATGCTGGCGGATGTGATCAGCGAAGATCGCCGCTCGGCGGTGTTCACCGGGCGGAATGTGTTCGCCAACCTGGTCACCAGCGTGATGGTGATGGTGTTCGGTCAATGGCTGGACCGCGTGGCTTTCCCCATCAACTATCAGGTGATGTACGCGTTCGGTTTTTGCGCCTCGCTGCTCAGCCAGTTTTTCATCATGAAGATCGCCGTGCCCGACAAACCATTGGAGCCTGCCGCCCCGCGCGCGCCGGCTGAACCCCTGTTGAAACGCCTGCGCGCCCAGTGGATGGCCTTCATCACCGCGCTGCGCGAGCAGCCCAACTTTCAACGCATGACCACCAACACGGTTTTGCACGGGTTGGGGCTGTGGCTGGTGGCTCCGCTCTACATTCTCTATTATGTGCGCCAATTGGATGCGTCAGATGCCTGGCTGGGTTTGCAGGGCACGGTGATGACCGCGGCGACCATCGTGGGTTGGATGATCTGGCGGCCGATCATCGCGCGGGCGGGCGAGCTGCCCATCCTCAAGCTCATCATCGTCACCCTGGGGTTGATCCCGGTGCTGATTGGGCTGCTGCCCAACCTGACCCTGATTGTGTTCGTGGTGGCGTTGAACGGTCTGCTCAGCCCGGCGGTCAACCTGACACACTTCAACACCCTGCTCAAGATCATCCCCCCTGCCGAGCGCCCGGTTTACACTGGCATGTATATGACCATCGTCAACCTGTTCGCCTTCATCTGCCCGCTGCTGGGGGTGTGGATCGCCGGCATGGTGGGGCTGGCGCCGGCGATGATCGCCTTTGGGCTGCTCTCCATTCTCGGCTCCACCTCCTTCTGGTGGCGCCCGATCAAGGTGAATTAACCCCGGACGGTCCGGTTGGCCCGCGGCGCGGGCTAAAACCAGCTCTTCACCCAGCTCAACATGCCGCCTTCGGGCCGGTCGGCGGTGATGGCGCCGGTCTGCCCGTTGACTGCCACATCAAAGCGGCGCTGCCCGGCCTGGTAAAAGCCCAGCCACAGCGGCACCAGCGCCAGGCGGTAACCTTCCACCAGCATGTTGGTGGTGCGCAGCGAGAAATCCAACACTTCCCGGTCATAGGCTGTTTCACGCACCGCGTCCAGTTCCAGGCGGCGGGCCATGTCGCGCGCCTTCAGTGAGGCTTCTGCGGCAGGCAGGCGGAAGGACTCCGCCGGGAAATCCGCCAGGTAGCGCGCGTCATAGGGCTGCAGGTCGTCCAGGTCAAAGCCGTCCAGCGCCGGGGCCAATTCTTGCGGCAGGGCTTTGCCGGCAGCCACCAGCAGGTTGGCGCGGTTGACCGCGCGCGTGCCGGAAACGGGGATCTCGCGCTTTTCGACCACCACCGACCCGGTCCAATCCACCTGCCCGCCGATGCTGAACAACCAGACCGGCAGGTACACGCCGGTAAGGCGCGAGAGCTTCAGCGGCCCTTCTGGCGGATTTTCAGCCAGCCAGTCTTTCACGCGCTCGCGAGCCTGTTCCGCGTTGATCCGGAAAGGCAGGATGCTGTCGGGGGCGTCCAGGCTGCGCACCTCGATCTGCTCCACGGCAAAGGGCGTCTGGCAGTAGGGACAGGTGGTGGTGATGGTCTCGGGAGCCAGGCTGAAACTGACCCCGCAGCCCGCGCAGGCGAGCACCTGCATCTGCACCGGGCGGTTCTGGGCTTTGGCGGTCGCCATGGCGACCAGAAAGTCGTCCTCTGCGGCGCCGGAGCCGCGCTGCATGGCCTGGCGCGACTCGCAGTATTCGCACACCAGGCTGGCCCCGTCGGGGGCGTAGCTCATGCGCCCGCCGCAGTTGGGGCAGGTGAAGGAGCGCGCCGCCACGTTCTTGTCCCCACCCGCTTGCGCAGGCAGGCGGTCGGGGTCCACAATCTCCTCGGGTTTGAGCTTTCCATCCAAAATGGCCAGCTTGCGGCGCGCGCGGGCGTCGCCCAGGTTGTTGGCGAGGATTTCCTCCAGCAGAGCGCGCTTCTCGCGCGGGTCATCCAGTACCTCGCTCAGCCAATAGAGCACTTCCAGGCGCTCATCGGCAGGCGGGTCCAGACTGAGAGCGCGTTCGAGATAGCGGCGGGCCACGGCTTTTTCACCGGCTTTGGCGGAGGCGCGACCGTTGGAGAGCAGATCGAAAGTGTGGGATCGGGTCATGGTGGGTCCTGCAGGTGGGGTGATTTGGTTAAAGTATAGCAAAATGCGCATACCGCGCCATCAGAAGGGTATCAAGAACAGGGCAACCGCATTGTGGAATTTTGTTCTAGAAAATACCCCTAAAATGCCATTGAGAGGCGGCTTTGCGCCGAAGCAATCTCGTTAAAGTTCCAAACCATTCAAGGCGAGATTGCTTCGATGCCTTCGCAAAGCCTTCGGCATCTCGCAATGACACTTTCTGCAGGTCATTTTGAGCATATCCCGGTGTAAATTCAATTGCTAGACATATAATGCAATCGCCCCAGGCAATCGCATGTCCATTGCCAGATGCATTTCCTGCCCTTTTCCACTCCCCCGGCCCCCTCTCCGCGGCATTTGCCCCATCCCCCTCTTATCGATCAAATCCTAATCACGGCGCGGGTGCCGCCGCCGGGACGGGGACCCAGCTCCAGCGAAGCGCCGACGGCAGCCAGCATGGCTGAATGCAGGCGCAGTCCGCTGCCGCCCGGGTTGGCGGCTTCCCCGGCGGGTTCGGTGGTGCGCAGGCCCACCCCGTCGTCTTCCACGCTCAGGGTCAGCCCGCCGCCGCTCGACGCCAGGCACAGGCGCAGGCGCAGTGGACGCTGGGCGTCACCGCCGCGGGCATATTTGCGCGCATTGCGCAGCAGTTCGCGCACGGCAAAATAGACCACCTCGGCGGTGAAAGCCGGCAGCTCACGGGCGCGCGCCTCGGCGGCAGAGTCCACCTGCCAGTCCACGTCTTGAAAATCGCCGGCGAACTCGTTGTCCGCCAGCAGGCGCAGGGCGGCTGCCAGGCCGTCTTCAGCCAGGCGGGCGGGCGTGCCCGGCGAGACCGCGCGCAGCAGGTTGGAGATGCGCCGGTGGGCAGCCGAAAGGGTCTCCACGGCCTGTCGCGCTTCGGGCGAGGCGTTCGACAGCCCCGACAGGTAGAGGATGGAGGAGTGCAGCTCGGGCAGCACTTCATCGTGCAGCACGCGCCGGCTCTGGCCTTCCAGTACGCGGCTTTGCGCTACGCGCTGGCGCAGCAGTTCCAGCGACAGGCGCGCCAGCTCTGAACCGGCCTGCAAATCCAGCAGGCGTTCGCCGGCTGCCTGGGCTAGCTCAATCTCCTCTTCGCTGTACGGCCCGCCGCCGGTTTTTTCGTCCAAAAAGAGCGCGCCGGCCAATCCCTGCGCGGACCAGAGCGGCACCGCCCAGGCCAGGCGCGGGTGACCGGTGGGCAGGCAGCGCTGGACGCGGGTGAAGCGCGCCTGCCAGGGTTCCAGGTCAGGCAAAACCAGCCCGCTGCCGCGTGGATAGACCAGGGCGGGACCGGAGACAGCTGGCAGGCGCGTGGAGGGGATCAACGCGGCGGCGCGCGCGCCGAGGATGTCGGCGCATAGGGCTTCGAAGAGCTCGTCGGGAGGGCGCCCGCCTGACGCCGGCTGCCCGGCGATCTCGTTCACCAGGTTCTGGCTGGCGACGAAGGGGCGCAGCCGGCTGAGGAAGGATTCGCGGTCGGCGTAGGCGGTGAAGGAATACAGCACGGTGAAGGCGGCGAGCAGCGCGGTCGCCAGCAAAAAGCTGTACACCGGGCGCACCGACAGCGCCACGGCGAAGCCCGCCAGCCCGCCAAAGCCCAGCGCCA